>CAMZEO010000047.1 GCA_947305735.1 uncultured Planctomycetales bacterium
TTTTTTAACAATCGACCATAAAACTCTACAGCGGCAAAATCTCGATAACTTGCAGGTTCGTCTAACAACCAAGGCGAACTTGCCTTTGACCACCCGTTCTTCTTGTAGTCCATTTTATTGTTCAAGAAGAATAAGAAAATGGTGGCGTCCCACTTTTTGTCCGAAATCTTTTGCGCGAATTGTCGACAGCCTTCAGCCAACGCGTCGCAATACTCTTATGAAAAGGCGTCTTCGTCTGGCCAGGTATTAACTCCTTTGAATCCTTCAAAAATATTTGCTGGATAATTCTCAAACAATGGTAAGTAAAAAGCTTCGATTGGAACAGTCCCGCGAGGAAGATCGGCAAAAGCGCTACCATCAAAATAACCGCCAAAACGACGCTCCCAAGATTGCCAATCAAAAACACGAGTTTTTTCGTCCCATATCGGCGCAAGTCCGTCCCCGACATTTCCTCGATGAGAATAAGGAACCCGATTGATATATGTGCGATGGACTTGAGCTAAGCGGTAATAATCGCGCTCATTCTCCGGTAAAGAATAACAATTCATTTCCGGGAGGAAGGACAATTCATTTGGCAAGGAAAAATCCCAGACTTTCAGCTTGATTGACAATGCCAGAGAATCGCCGAATGAATCTGAAAGACGCAAAGTGCCAAACTTTTCTCCTGATTCAATATTGGCGGGAACAAAAATCTCACAATAAACGCTGTCGACCCCATTTCGAATAGGGACGCCATTTTTCACGTCGAAAGGAATCATCGGATCGACTACTTTACCGTCTGGCGAATTAATTTGGACTAAACGGTAAAAATTAACCTGCGACTTCTTCTCCAAATCTATATCATCCCACGTTACCGATATTTTGGGATTGAACGACCTATTTCCGGAAAAGACGATCTGGAAACCAAGAAATTCGTTTTTGGCGGAAGTCAATGTAATCTGTCTCAACCTGGCGTTCCACAGGGCGTTTGACGATAAATAATCGTCCTGGACTGCGGGAAAAATCTTGCCATTCTCGGTAAACTTGACAAATTCGTCTACAATAGAGACGGTTCCGAAACCTAATACCGGCGCGAATGTATCCTCTTTTTCGACGTCTCGAATTGCTTCCTTCTCTCTCCCTTCAACTGATGTTATCAATTTCCAATCGTAGTAAACTCGTTCGCTTGATTTAACATCTAAAATGACTGATTTACTCAAAACGCCATGACGATTGATGGAAGCAACTTCAAGCGTATGCGCCTTTGTTGGATCAACTCCACTCAATCGAAAGCTAAAAGAATCAACTTCCGTTCTATTAAACGGAGAAACGCCTAAGATGGGAGTCGGGATCAATGATCGAGGAACGTTTTGTCCGTCAATTTTGACCTCAAATCCTATTATGTCGTCGGTAATCAAATGCGTGTGTCGCCAACTTAGCTTAACGTCTCCATAGGGTAAAGACTCTGAATTTACGCAAAGGTTTTCGGGAGCGGAAGGTATTGATTCTTTATTAAAGTCTTCAAACGCCACTTCCAAATAAGGAGAACAGGACGCGTTCTGCTCCTTACTATAAAAAAAACGATTGGGAAATAATCGAATATTGACGTTGTCGCCGCTACGTTCAAGTTCAGTTCCAGTGTCGTCAAAAACAACAAACCCAAAGGAAAGTCCAAGAATCCTGGCGACAACAAGACTCGGATCAATATCTATAGTTTGCCACTCGTCTTCAGGTTCGCTCGCGTCGGCTTCCGACCAAATCGACCCGCCTTGTCCAAAAATAACTGACGTTACATCGCTATATTCAAGGAGGTCGCTTTCCAAAAGCTCGATCCCAGAATGGCGCCAAGGCTCGGAAGTGTTGATTCTCCAACGAAAAGAAGAGCTACCTTCTTCTTTCGAATAATTCCTCCCCGTTCCTTCCACCCAGTCGACGGTAATAGAACTAACTCCCACGCGATGCAGTCGTTCGTCTCCAACAGTTTTCAAATGCAACCTGGCTTCTTTGACGTCTTTACCGATTAAGGAGGAAACGTCAAAGTCTAATATAGAAAATTCTTGATATCCTTTAACTTTCAGACGAGAAGCGGCGCCGTTATTCCCCTCCTCTTCGCCAACGGCGGATGAAATCCATAAATCTCGCAAAACAGGTAGCCTGATCGTTTCCAGCGCGAACAAAGGAGCTACCAACCAATTCATAAAAAACGTTAGAAACAAGGAACAAACGAATAATCTCATGCTTTTCCTTCCTCTTTTCAAGATTTCGAACAACTTGCTCGCCAAAGGTCGTAAAGGAACGATATAATTGCGCCCCGCGACGCCACGTTGTGCTACAAATATTCTAACGTATGAGCTTAATCAATTCAAATTCGGAGGTTGTGCCAATCAGACCTGACTCTTCTCCAGAATTTCTATAAGGATATGGCAGATCATCCAGCTTTTGAAAATATATAATATCCGCGCGCAAATTGTCGCATAAACAAATCGATGGCTTCTTAATACTTTTTTTCGTATTGCCTAAAAACTAGTTGAATATATACTTATCTCTCCGACACATTCACCCAACTTGATTTTAATCGGGCAAGTATGGCGTTTCATGCGAGCAAAAAATTCTAACTTATCAGCGCCACAAGACTTTTGAACGTTTCAAAAAAATGGAAAACTCTCTCGTGAGTAAAAAAGAGTTTCGAAAGAGTTGGATTCTCTATTGTCTGTAATCTTTCAAATTATCGACCAAACGTTATAATTGCGGGAGGATTATGGGCAGTGGATATATTGTTTCGAGGTCAGTTAGTAGCTAGTTTTACTATTTACCTCGGTTTTATCCTTGCGAATTACACCTCAAGAATCAAGGAATTTCTCATGTTTCTTCTCAAAAGACCGCAGTTTTATGCGTTATTCTTATTGGCGTTTTCCCTTTTAACGTCGTTCAAAGTCGTTTACGCCCAAAATTCGGAACCCGGAAAAGAATTAGGTTATTATATCTTCTGTTATTTCTTGAATAATGGCGAGGACGGGGTTCATTATGCCGTAAGTCGAGACGGTTATCAGTGGAAAGCTCTTAACAATTCAAAGGCAATCTTGGCTCCTCCCGTTGGAAAAACAACAAAATTAACCCGCGACCCGAGTATCGCGCGAGGTGACGACGGAATCTTTCATATGGTTTGGACCGTCGCATGGGATGGACGTTCATTCGGTCATGCTTGGAGTAAGGATCTGATTGAATGGAACGACCCACAGGCAATACCGTGTATGAATCAGTTTCCCACGACTCGTAACGTTTGGGCTCCTGAGCTATTCTACGATAAGGCAAAACATCTCTATTACGTCATTTGGTCCTCGACGATACCCGGAAAATTCTCATCGAAAGAGACCGGAACCAGCGAAAGCAAATATGACCATCGCGTTTATTATACGACGACTAAAGATTTTAAAACCTTTGACGATACTAAACTGTTTTTCGATCCAGGACACAATACGATAGACGCTTTCCTTTGTCAAAAAGACGATCATTTTTTCCTCTTTTATAAAGACGAAACACTGTTTCCAGAAGCCAAAAAAGTAATTCTCTTGGCAACGGGTGAGTCTCCGGAAGGACCGTTTTCAGAAGGAACCGTAATATCTCCGCAGAATTGGGTTGAGGGTCCAAGCGCTCTGTTCGTAGGAAACGATTGTATTGTCTACTATGACTGCTATAGAGACGGTAAATACGGAGCCGTTCGTTCTCGAAATGGAGGAGATTGGCAGGACGTTGGAACGCTTATAAGATTTCCAACGGGAACACGACACGGCACGGCGTTTGAAGTGGAGCAAAAAACCTTTGAAAAACTCGTAAATACCTACGGAATGACTCAATAAAACATTTTTTGACAATTTTTGCTTCTTTTCGATGGCGACGTTCATTCGTCGCTGTCGAAAATTATTAAAACGTCGTAAAAAGAAGTTTTTACGCCAACAAAGTTTGAAACGCTTTCAGCCACTCCCCCCTTCGAGTCGTTTATCTTTTTCGCCCCTGTCAGCGGAACCATTCCCAAATCAACAATGAAGCTCTTAGTCCTTGGAAATGAAATTTTTCCACAAACGTCGCAAGAGACGATATGAGGACGTTCGACTTCCAATTGCTGTCTAGGAGACGTCGTAGTTGGCACGCGCATACCAAAAGTCTTCGTTCTTTCAACGACGGTAGCGTTATACCGAAAGGTAACTTCCAGAGTTTCTCCCCCAATAGATAATAAAGGAGTCGCCTCGACGCGATACCCTTCGTCAATTGACGAAACGTCCGCGCGGTATCCGGAAGTCGCTTCTAAATCAATGCGGTAATCACGCGCCAAAGTTTTCCTCGGAGCTGCGGCGGCCCAACCAAAAGTATTGCCATTAGGTACTTTACTACCAGAATCGTTCAATTCCAAATAATCGGAACGTTTCTCTAAATCACCGATAATTTTTTTCAAATGGTCTCGTTCAACAATCCAGCCTTGCGCATCGACTCCATTTCCCTCTAAGCGAAGGGAGGCGGGCGTTAAGTATTGAATGGCGCGAAGTCTCCACTCGGGGGATTGAACGGCGACAACTCTGATCGAACAGGTAAAAACGCTTTTTGTCGGATCAATAAACCGATCGACCACATTCGACACGTACTGCTGAACGTCGGCGTTATGGTAAACATATAGCCGTTCGCGAGAAGCACTAAGAATGCAAAACGGCTCCTTGTGCCAGAAATCCTTCCCAGAATCAAAGCGGATCCACTCGACAATTGATTTTTGAGGCTCCGTCGTAGAAGAAAATCTTTCCGTAAAGGGGGTTATATCATAAACGATCCAAAATTGACCGTTTTGGTTTGGCAACGAATTCAATTCATACGAAAAACGAGTCGTCTTTGGTCCAACGAAACGTTCCGAAGATTGACGAGTATCGGTAGAAACAGAGCTTGTCGAAAGACCTGCGTCTATAATTCCCGAAGGTTCGCGCCAAGTGGCTCCTCCGTCAGATTCGCCATTCTCGCCAATTCTGAAGCTATCTCCGCTTGCATTGTCGGGAACAATTACATCCGGTTGCCAATCTATCGAAAAACCGATTTCGAGGAAGAACAAAGAACAAAACGTTAAACTCTTCAAAAAAAAGAAATTCGAGATCAATTTGGTCAACATCGCACCTTCTCAATCATGCAAACGCTACAGAAGATTATGAACCGATGTAACGCTTTAAACATAGGCAATCGTCAAAAACCTTGCTATAGAATCTTCTTAATTTTTCACAGCTTCAACAAGTAGACGTCGGAAACAACGACGTCATTCGTAAAAAAGACGACATAAACAACCGTCGGCACATAATTCGAGCTATATTCGTAGAAGAGGACAACGAAAATACTAGCCGAGCTCTCCTTTCAAATCAAACAATTGGCAGACGGGAATATTAAGGTAATTAACGATTGACAAAGCTTAGTTACAAGCGAGTAATTTGTGGTATAATGCGCGGGCGAGGTTGTACTTAAAGCTTAGTTGTGTTAAAACATTCCTCTAAACACGACGCAACACGCGTTGAATTGGAAAAAAAGGCAAGGCAATCAAGCTCGTTGCGTTCCAAGGTGGGTTGGATCGCAACGGCTATGGTCGCGTTGGTAATTTATGGTATTTTGCGGTATAAGACAACGGGGGACGCTTCTTTCTTTGAATTAAACCGCGCTTGCGTTATTATGGTTCTTCTATGGCTTGCTTGGCCGGAATTGGAAGCCTTACCCCGATGGACTCTGTACGCTATTCCGTTATGCGCGGGGGTTTGCGCATGGCGACCTCAATACCTGTTCGTTGTCATTCCCGTAACTTTTATTGTTTTATTGCTTTGTCCGTCGGCAAAAAGGCGTAAAACGAACAAACGATAAAATCCCCTCCCGACTCGTTGAACGAAGACCAAAAGACCGAAAAAACGTCTCGATCACGAAACTCGTTTTACTTTGATATATTAGTCAGCTTACGCCTATCACTTTGTCAATTATTTGTTTATCAAAGTAATTAGTAGACATACCGGCGTCGACGACAATCTTCTGAGAAACAATTCCGCTGGAACGAGGACTCAAGAGGAATACGACTGTTGCGGCTACTTCATCCGTTTGAACAGGACTCTTTCTCGGAATTGCCTGTTCTGCGAAAAGATACGAATCAAGATAACCGGGAATACCGGCAGAGGCGGAGGTTTTCAACAAGGAGGGCGCCACCGCGTTGAAACGAATCCTGGAAAAGGAAGAAAAAGATTTCGTCAGAAAGGCTATTGACGAATCTAAGGCAGCCTTAATCGGCGCCATGTATCCATAGTTTTCACTTGCCATACGCGTTGTGGAAATGGACATTGTTACAACGGACGCGTTGGGTTTTAATAAGTCGGCAAAAGCTCGAGCGATTTCCAATAACGAAAAACAAGAAATATCCAACGCTTGTAAAAAAGCCTTTTTTGGCGTTTCATGAAAAGGCTTCATCCCTTCCGAATAGTCGGCGAAAGCGATCGAATGTAAAAGACCGTCGAAGGAGTCGTATTTTTTTCCGACGTCCTCCCGTAATTTTAAAATTTCTTCTTCTTTTTCGACGTCGCAAGTAAAAAAAACGGAATCGGGAAAAAGTTTCGACGCGCGTTCCAAAACAAGCCGATTCTGGACGACAAAAATACATTCGGAACCTTCGTCAATCAACATTTTGGAGACGGCGTACGCCACGCTTTTTTTATTGGCTACGCCAAAAATCAGAAACTTCTTCCCAGACAATTGTAAAAAATCCAAAGGAACCCCCTCCTAAAATATGTTTGATACGAATGTAGATTTTGAAAAAATGGGTCGACGACGTCGCGCGCCGACCAGAGCGCCTGTCTTAAGAATTAGCTTCAATTTCTTTTGACTCGTCTTGAAAAGTTTCTTTGACGCCGCGATGACGTCGAAAAGCTGCCGCGATAAAAGCGCTAAACAAGGGATGCGGAGCCGTTGGCTTTGACTTGAATTCCGGATGATACTGAACGGCGACAAACCAAGGATGTTCGTCTATCTCAACGACTTCCACAAGTTTACCGTCAGGACTAGTTCCGGTTATCGCTAATCCGCCGTCAATAAAGCTGTCGCGATATTGATAATTAAATTCATACCGATGTCGGTGCCTTTCTTTGATATCGAGAGCATTATACGCGCCCGCCGCGCGAGAACCAGCCAATAAAGAAGTCGGTTGAGAGCCTAGTCGCATTGTGCCGCCCATATCAACTATCGACCGTTGATCGTCCATCAGACAAATGACGGGGAATTCCGAATTTTTATCGAATTCTGTCGAATTTGCATCGGTCATACCGAGTACGTTGCGCGCATACTCGATCACGGCGCATTGCATACCCAAACAAATTCCAAAGAAGGGAATTCCATGTTCGCGAGCAATACGCACCGCGTCAATTTTCCCTTCAACGCCGCGTTCTCCAAACCCGCCTGGCAAAAGAATACCGTCAACTTTTTCTAAAAGAACGCGAGTCTCTTCTCGTTCAACGTTTTCGCTGGGAATTCTCAAAATACGCACGTTGGTCGAATTAGCTATTCCTCCATGATCCAGCGCTTCGTAAATTGACTTATAGGCGTCCTTATGTTTAGCATACTTCCCAACGACGGCAATGGTAACTTCCGATTTTGGATGACGAAGTTTTTGAAGCAAATCGTGCCATTTCGTAAGATTTAGCGTTTTTGCTTTCGTCAGACCAAGCCTCTCGACGATCATTTGGTCTAAGTTTCGTTCAACAAGCGCTAACGGCACCTCGTATATCGAAAAGTCGGCGTCGCGTTCTTCAACGACGCGCTTGCTTGGTACGTTACAGAACAACGCTATTTTGTCGATCTCCTCTTGGGCGATCTTCTGCTCGGTACGACAAACGATAAAATCTGGCTGTATGCCAATCTCTCGGAGTTGTCCCACGCTATGTTGCGTTGGCTTTGTTTTTAATTCGCGAGCGGCTTTTAGGAATGGAACAAGGGTCAAATGAATGTAGACGCAATTCTCTTTACCCACGTCAATGGAAAACTGACGAATTGCCTCTAAAAAGGGCAAACTTTCAATATCGCCGACAGTACCTCCAATTTCAGTAATAACAACGTCGACGTCTTCAGTAGCCAAGCGTTTAATACAGTCTTTAATCTCGTTGGTGATATGGGGAATTACTTGAACAGTTTTTCCCAAATACGCGCCGCGACGTTCTTTATCAATAACGCTTTTGTAAATCTGACCGGTCGTCCAATTACTGTCGCGGGTCAAGGGCGAATGGGTAAAACGTTCATAGTGACCAAGGTCTAAGTCGGTCTCGCTTCCGTCGTCCAAAACGTACACTTCGCCATGTTGGTATGGGCTCATCGTACCGGGATCAACGTTAATGTAAGGATCCAACTTCTGCATACGAACAGAAAGACTACGATTCTCCAGCAACATCCCAATCGACGCGCTAGTCAAACCTTTACCGAGCGAACTGACAACCCCGCCGGTCACAAAAATATGTTTCGTCATATCGCTTACTTCATCCTTCTCCAACACAAGACAACACAAACCGACTATAAACGACAACAATATCAACAACGCCAGAACTTCTCGAACAAACGAGAAACAACGCGAAGACGTAAACGTATTACGCAAGCAGAACGCCGTTCCAAGCGTCGTTTTTTTTTTACCGTTTAACGACGCCTGAAACGAAGAAATCGGGTCAGTCGCCAACTTGATGCGCAAAGGCGCGCAACCTCGCGACTAGGAGCAAAAAAAGCTGACGACAAACCAACGTGGGAACGCCAAACCTAAACTAAAACATCGCGGAATTCTAGCAGTCTTTTTTAAGAAGACAACCCCAAACTCGAAAAAAACGGAGTTTTTTCTAAAATACCGAGACATACGCCGATTCAAAAAGCCCGTCAATCAATGCAGTCTCATTCCAGGTTTGGCGCCATCATCCGGGAAAGTCAAAAAGACGTCTGAACCTCCCGGACCGGCTGCCACAACCATTCCCTCGCTCAAACCAAATTTCATCTGGCGGGGTTGAAGGTTCGCGACCAACACAATCAAACGCCCGATAAGTTTCTCCGGCTCAGGATAGGCGGCTTTGATCCCTGCAAACACTTGGCGAGTCGCTGTTCCGCCGAGAGAAACCTTCAATTTCAACAACTTTCGCGCCTCTTTGACTTGTTCTGCCTCAATGATACGACCAACGCGAAGATCGACCCTTGCAAAATCGTCAATTGTGATCGTTTCGCTCAAGGGCTCGTCCTCAAGAGGCTGGGCGGAGTCAAACCAGGGAGCTATCCCCGTCGATTGACCATCTCCGCCATCCGCGCCTTGCATTATTGAATGTTCAGATTTTAAGGTCTCCTTCGATTCTTCAATCATTTTTTGAATTCCTTCTTTCGGAACGCGGGTCATCATATGCTTATACTCATTAACGCTCGAACCTAAAATTGGGCTGAGGGCGTCGTTCCAACTCGCAATTTTCGTGTTAAGCAACTCCTCAGTCTTTCTAGCAAGATCAGGTAAAACGGGAGCCAGATAGACGACAATTTGTCTAAACAAATTCAAACTAACGGTAACAACGTCCCGTAATCTTTTTTTCGCCGCGTCGCGCGCCTCCTGAGGAGCGTTCTTGTCTTTTTCAAGTTTTGCCCATTCCTTCTTTAAGATCCAAGGAGCATTATTCTCTACGTACTGATTTGCGCGGTACCCGCACTCCAAAATCGCGCGCACAGCCTTTCCGAAGTCGCGCGCTTCATAATCGGCGGCGATTTCCTCTGATTTTGAAGCGGCTTCAGCAAAAAGACCGCCATCGTCAGGATATTCTTCAGCCAATCCCGTCAAGTTCGCAAATTTTGCCGTACGACTGGCCAAATTGACGACTACGCCAACAAGATCAGCGTTGACCTTAAGCTCCATTTCCCCAAGATTCAAATCAAGATCGTCGACGCGCGAACTTGTTTTTGTCGCGAAGAAATATCGCAAGTACGAAGGATCCAGATGTTTTAAGAAGGTGCGAGCCAAAATAAACGTCCCCTTGGACTTCGACATTTTTTCGCCGTCGACGGTGAGAAAACCATGAATATGCACTTTCTTAGGCAAGGTCAATCCAGCGGTTTTGAGAGAGGTCGGCCAAAAGAGCGTGTGGAAATAAGTGATGTCTTTTCCAATAAAATGATGTATTTCCACGTCGGGATTAAACCACCAATCTTCGATTTTCTCACCGTTATTCTCACACCATTCGCAGGTTGAACCAATATAACCAATCGGCGCGTCAAACCAGACATACCAATAATTTCCCGGCGAATCAGGTATTTCAAAACCGAAGTATGGAGCGGGTCGCGAAACGTCCCACGGGAACAGGGCGTTGGAAAGAAATTGTCCCTTTAAATAGTTGACGACCTCAGGTTGCAAAGAACCCGAATTCTCAACCCATTCGTTCAAAAACTCGTGAGCCTTTTCAATTTCAACAAAGAGATGCTTCGCCTTTCGCAACTCGGGCGTAACGCCAGAAAGCGCGCTTTTAGGATCAATAAGCTCCGTCGGAGAGTAAACGGCGCCGCATTCGCAACTATCGCCATATTGATCTTTTCTTCCGCACTTAGGGCACGTCCCGCGAACAAAACGATCAGCTAAAAAGCGCCCTTCAACGGGATCGAAAAGTTGTTCGATTTCTCGTTCGGCAATCAGACCGGCGTCGCGAATTTTTTCCCAAATGAAATTACAGAAACGACGAGTTTGAGGAGAATTCGTACTGCCGTAATTGTCAAATTCGATCCCAAATCCGGAAAAATCGGCAAGGTGAGCCTTTTTGACGTCGGCAATAAATTCTTCTTCCGTTACGCCCTTCTTTTTGGCGGAAATCGTAATTGCGGCTCCGTGAGTATCGTCAGCGCAGAAATAACGACAATTTTCGCCGCGTAATTTCTGGAACCTGACCCAAACATCCGTTTGGATGTACTCGACTAAATGACCAATATGAATATCGCCGTTGGCATACGGCAACGCGCTTGTTACCAATATTTTACGACCGCTCATAAAGTCTTCCTGCGCTGTTTGCTCTTAATTCAAAAACATATCGCCAAGCTAATCTTAAAAGTATGCGATCAGTTCGGCTCTTTCATTCAGATCCGATCTGTTCATACGCAAACGCGAGCGCTAAACAATAGCGCGAGATCCAAACCAAAAACATTTTACCGCCAAGAACGCGAGATATTCTACGTCGACGACGGCTTTCGTCAAGGAGCAACCCCGCCTTCATAAAACGCCGAAAAATGAGTTCGCAATTCACTCTTCTTCGCAAACCACCCGGAATCCAACGTCAAAAACGCGCTGCCAAGAATAATATGCTTCGCGGAAATCTGCCGCCGCGCGGTACGGTCGATCGTGCCAAGAGCCGCCGCATACTATGCGTTGAGACTCGCGCGAATCCATGAAATCGACGCCATAATTAGGCTTGGCGATAGTTGAAGTCCACTCGGCAACATTGCCATGCATATCGTAGAGTCCCCAAGCATTGGGCTTATAACGTCCGGATCGTTCGGACAAGAATCCGTTGTCGCAGAAACGACGATCCTTGGGAACCCAGTCGTCGTAATAGGTGACGTTAGCCAGAGGAATACGTTTGACAAAGTAATTGTCGGAGATAAATTCGATAATCATCTGGTCGGCAAGATTTGCAAAGGAACTGAAATCTGCGCTCCAGTCCCCAAAGTAAAAAGGCGTCGATGAACCGGCGCGACAAGCGCGCTCCCACTCGGCTTCGGTGGGAAGCCGGAACGACTTGCCCGTTTTTTCGGAAAGCCACTCGCAAAAAGCAACGGCTTCATCCCACGACACGCGACAAACTGAACGTTCCGGAGAATTCACAAAAAAACCGCGGAAACCGTGAGACAAGCCTTGCCGAGATTCAACCCGGGAATCATGTTCGGGATCAAATAACTCAAACTGCGCGTTTGAAACTTCAAACGCGCCAAACCACAACCCTCTACGATTCTCGCTGTTTTCGTTGGCGGGGATTTTTTTCAACGTCAACGAGACGTCCTTCGATAACTTGACTTTCATAATGTCGACGTCGCCTTCTTTCGCCGTTTCGACAGAAACGACGACGTCATTTGGATTCTGGACCGTTTTGTTCGGAATATTGGGAACAAGATAAGGTTCGCCCATCCCCCAAATCTCGGTCTTTTTAGGACGACGATCCCAAGTATAGCGATTTGGAATCTCCCAGCCAATCTCTTCCGGCTTTCCTTGAGCCATACTCTTATCGACGGTTCGTATTTCTTTTTCAAATCTGAAGCGCAACTCTTCTCCATCCGGGAAAGAGCGCCTTCCAGCCGCCACGTCCTTCAATACGTTGCGTTCCCAGTCGTCGGCAAACAAGTTGACGGGAATCTTTAGCCATTCTAATTCGAGTTTCGCTCCTGATTTATCCGGATCGTAAGCTTCTCCGCGCGCCTCTTCTGATTCGTCGTCAAAATTAGCGTAAAGGGCCAAAAGATCTTTACGATGACGATTCCACTTTTCAACGTACTTAGGTTCGCCGACAAACTCGTTCCAAGTACCGTGATATGGAGCGTTCATGTCGATCCACGTAATAATGCGATCCCATGCGTCGGCGTCCATTTGAAGACCATAGTGTCCATTTGTTAAGATCTGGACAAGTTCGGTCGTATTGGCGGAAAATTCCATCGGATTGAGAAGGAAGTAATCGCTTTCGATACCGGGTCGACGCACAAACTGAGCGAGGTTCATGTAGGACGTGGAAAATTTTCCGCAACGGTTTCGAGGTTCACCCATTTGTAGCGCGGTAACGAACCCGTCGATGATATTCCCTCCGCGCAAGTCGAAAGGCGTTACGCCCCAACCCCTATCTTTACCGTCGTGGCAGGCGACGCAATAGTGATCAAGAACAGGTTGAACTTCTCGATCAAACGAAAACCCGCGCATTGGACCGTTCCACGGGCGAATTTGTTCAACCTCCCGATCTGTCGTAAACGCAACGCTGGATGTGGAGCTTGTCGAATTCTCGTCTTCGTGACAACCTACGCAGGAAAGAAATTCGCCCGGCATGGCGGTGAACCAGGAACGCATCTGTTGCAACGCCTGTCCGTTTTCATCAAGGGGCTGAATTGCAATCGGAACGTTGGCGGGAACGCTGAATAGCGCGGAGCCGTCGTCGTTGACAGGAACGGTTCCCAAGACTTGCCGAACATCCCAAGGACCGTCGACTCCAATAATCGACGTCGCGCCCCCAACGTTCGGATAGAGATAACTGTAAGAATATAGACGAAGATTTTTAACGACTCCTCGCGGAACGTTCTTCAAACCGTCGCCAAAATAGACATCGGCGCAATAAACGGTCGCGTCGGTTTTCGATAAATCTATGCGATCTCGCAACACGGGCGGTCTCTCAGTTTCACGCCAAGGAACGGGTTCGAAACAAGCGAAGTTTTCCAATTCCGTCAAAAGATACATATTGTCGAATCGATCGACAAGGTAAAGTCCCCAAAGCGCGTTGCGATCAGGCTGCGAAGCGACAAGATAATAGTCCTCGCTAAGCGGATACGGGTGGAGATACTTCGGCCAACTCTCGTCGGCAATATTGTCGCCCCACAAAGTAGAGTGGTATTTAGGATCGGTGCGAGACTCCACTTTTTTTGGAAAACCGCAAATACGTTCGACGGCGCCGCTCGTCTCTTTACGCCCCCTTTGTACGTCAAACAGGACAAGCTCGCCCATACGTGAAACGCCGTGGTGTCCGGTTACTACGCAACAAAATTTCGAAGTCGAACCTGGAATCGGGCGAGCGTACATCATCGAAACCGGCCAAAGTGAATTTGAAGCGTAACACGCGCGTTGATTTGTGCCGTCGGGATTCATTTCAAAGAGGAGTCTTCCGGGCACATGAGGAATATCCGTATATTCCCAACGCAAATACATAACGCGACCGTCCGGAGTAAGCGTGGGACACCAGTTGTGTTCCTGGTCAAACGTTAAACGTCGAATAGAATTGTCCGAGGCTTCCAGTTTATAAGTATTGGTGACGCGAGTCGTCCCTGAAACGCACGGAACGCCAATATAACAGGCGGTTGACGTGAATATTATCGAGTCGTCCGGCATATAACAGGCGTCGTAACTATCGGCGTCAGGGAAATTCGGCAACTTGACCTTCATTGTCTCGTCCGTTGGTTTTCCCTGCAAGGCGGCGTTCAAATCTAATTCAAAAACGTTCCAACGACGTTCGCGGTCAGTAGCGGAGACCAACGCCTTTTCCGCCTCAAAATGCAAATCCAAATCGCCGAGAAACGTTGGATAATCGGGCTTAAAAAGAGTCGCGATTTTCGGAGCGACGTCTTCGCTTAAAACGATTTGGGAGTCCGTCTCTTCCGCGTCCGTCTCCTCAAAAACAAAAGGAAGGGAAAGCGTTTTTAAAGAGTCGTCATAGGCGTTGGGATTAAGAACGCAATTACTCTGGTAGTTTTGCGGCAACCCCAGATCGTTAGCGCTTCGTTGGACAAAAATCAGCTTCTCAAAATCCAAAATGGGGTTTGCCCATCCAACTCGAGTATAAAGTCGAACGGCGTCAAAAAACAAGGACGCGCAACTCGCGGCGCTTTCGGAAGAAGCGGACTCGTCGTACTCGCGAAAGGCGTCGGTTCCTCTTTTTCGTAGTTCCTCGCATTTCTCCAAAGATTTAGCAAGATACTTATTGTCTCCGGAATCCAAACGAAAACGTTCTATCGCGGCGGCTGTTCGATCAAGAACCTCGACAAACCTCGACGAGCGAACGACAAAAACTTCTTCTTGCGGAATCCTAGAATCAGATTCGTTGCTCAAATAAGAACTCTCCGCCTTGACGTACAAAGCGCGACCGAACTTTTCAACGTCCTCTCCCGATTCGAACTCATCGTCGTTAAACATCCCGGGCGCGTAAGTCAATTCATCAAAAAGATCGATCTCAGTAAAAGTCTTATTAAACGGATTGGACGAGGCGACAAGTCGAAGATTTGTTTTGGGAATCTGCGCCCAAGCAGTTTCACGCGCAAAATGATCGCTAAACGTTTCGCCGCTTTCAGTCCGTTCGTATCTGTCGCGGGCGATGTACTCGTACCAGCCGCCGCTCCAAGGACTTGGAGTCCAAGAAGAAGCTTGGTTTATTTTCTCTTTAGCGACCTCTCTTGGAACTGTCCAATTCGCGTTCATCTCGAATTTCGGAACAAGTCTAAAGGCGCTGAAATGAGGAATGTCGGGGGAAAACGCGCGAACGGTAATCGTATGCCTGCCGACGCCAACGTTAAGAAGGTCTACTTGACGATCCCACGTCGAAGCGCTCGTAAGCCAACTGCCGTTAGTGTTAGCGAGGGCTTTATCCGAAACGATTATCCCGTCAAATTCGAGAGTCAGAGGACGGGAATCGGCGGCTGAATAAAACGCCCATAATTCATAATCCCCCGACTCTGGAAAATCAATTTCAAAATTGACGTATGATTCTTTTGCTCCGCCGGGAGGACAAAGCGCTATGTAACGATCGGAATATGGGAGTCCGCGAAGCGTCATCGTTCCGTTTGTAAACCACTCGGCGCGAAAAGTAAATGCTTGCCGTATTCCGTCGTTTCGCAATTCTTGCGCGTCGACATGCTTAAACGTTAAACCAACAAAAAAGACGAAAGCAAGCAAAACAAGCGCCGTCGTTCGCAATAAACTCAATCGCTTGCCAATGATTAGACGTTGAGGAAAAATCATTACGCACCTTTAACCTTGTTTAGTACGCAAACGGCGATCAAAAGCGTTGGATTGCGCCATTATCGCCCTGCTTTAAAGGGGAATCTTGAGACGAAGTCTTGTCTCCAACTTTTGCCCGCATTATACAAGGGTTCGTTCTCCTTTGAAATAGCGGGGTTGTTTTTCGTCGAAAAAAGCGACGATTTCGGAAAAAACATTGACTTAGCCCAATGGTAATCCTAAAATACGAGCTATGAATATTGGAGTCGACGTGAAAAAGTATCGCGTCAACAAAACCTCTCATTCTCTCGCGTATTTAAGGACAAAACCTCGCCATGCCGTTTTTGAAGACCTTTTTAAAACGTCGCCGTTCCAATGTTGCCCATCTTCGACTTCAGCTCGTTTTTTCCTGTTTAGTTCAGTTTTTTGTCCTCTGCGTCGGCTTGACGACTCCCGCGAACGCCCAAACGAAGCTAGAACTAAAAGGGGACGAATTAGCTCCGATTACCCAGTTTATCAATGGGCAAACATTATTCGTAGCGAAAATTGACTTGACCAACATCGACGTCGATCGCTTAGGCGAAACGCTTGAGGAAGTTTTCAAGCAGGCGATTATTAAACTGGGATTCCCTTCGGAGGCAATTGAATCGTCATCATCAGAGTTTCACAAAACGGCTGAAGCTCTAAAAAGCGACTTCAGCGAGGCTCTTCAAGATTTCCAGAAAAAGCTTGGCGCAACCCAATTGTATTACGTTATCCAATCAGTTAAGGGAGAAGGATCGTGTTTCATTATACCGGTTCAATCAATGACCGATGAACAAATAAACTCGATTAAGGGGTATGCCAAAGAACTTGACTTGAACTGCGCTTTGTACAAAAAGAGCTTTATTATCGCTTCTTCCTTACCCCTGAAGGATATTGGCGCTTACTACAAGAATTTTCAATCGGCTCCCAACCCGAAAATAGAAAAATTTTTTAAAGATAACCCTCAAAAGATAGCTGCTTTTTACAGCGGACGTATCAGGTTACGTCCGCTGATCAACAGCTTCCTGGATTCTGAATTCTCCCCTGACGTCTCGGAAGACAATGCTCAAAATTCTGACGCAAAGGTTCTTTCTGAAACGACTTCAAAAAACGATCAAAAAGGTTCTTCGAGCGTCAAACAAAACGAACGCGCCGATCTTTCCAACCTTGAGAAAGATTCTTCTCGTAATACGGGTCGGGAACATATCGCTCAAAACGAGCGCCGCGCTACATTTTTTCAAGGCGGCGTTTTTGGAAAAACCTCCCTTAAAAAGAAAACAAAGAACCCTTTTGAACACGCTCCTCGCTGCGTCAAAAACGCTGTTGAATTGTTCGACTCTTCATTTGTGGAAGCCTACGGTTACATAGACGCCTCGACGCTCGTCGCATCAGCCTCGTTAAAGTTTTCGACGCCAGCCAACGCGGGAGAGTTTAAACAAGAGTGGACCAACATTAACAACGAAATTATCCCGGTCTATTTCGATCTTCTCCAATTGTCGGTAGATTCTGTAACCGCAAATTCGGACGCCCCTCAAAATGACCAAACTTTAACGAACCTTCCTTACCTCGGGACAGTTTCTTACGATTCAATATCCGCTTATCGCCTAATTCCTCTTCTGCGGGAAATCGTTTGCGGCGAAGCCCGAACACACCTTCCCAAGCAGAACGGATCGCAATTGTCTTTTAACTACAGCCTCGTCGACGAAGTTAATAGAATTGGTCCGAACGCTATCGCTTTTATGTATTTCTTCAGATCAACCTTCTCTGAAACGAAAGAAGAAGAAATTTATGGAAAAGAATTGGAGAAAGAGAAAAATTTTCTTGACCCTTATATCCGTCAAACAGAGGAATTGAATCTTGAGCAATTAGACGAGCTGAAAACAAAGTCAAACTCGGATAATCCCCACGAAACTACGAGTTCATCTGATTCAAACGACTCAAATAGCGGCGACGATAATCCAGAAGACGCAGATACGTCGAAAACGACCGATAACGATTCTCCAGGAGAGGCTCAAGAAGACAAATAACATCCGAATTTTTAATTTAATTGCAGACAAAAAATTTGAAGATTGGAACGGCGTGATCACGACCTGTTTTTTCCTTCTTTGAACCAAGAAACCCTTTATACGATGAAAACTAAATTTTCAATATGTATTTGCGCTGTTTTTTACGCAATCTTGCTTGGAACTTCGTCATTTGCCGATGAAGTTAAGTCAACCGACGCGTCTTCCACGATAGCTAGAAGCGCATACTCCCGACTTGCTCCTTATGTCAACAACGACACATTTCTTGTTATCCGAGTCGATCTTGACTCGCTTGACATTGAAAAGTTTGGAGCGTCATTGAGCGAGATTTTCAACGGTTACATGAAAGAACGCGGTTTCGACAGAAATTCAATCAACGCCACGAATCGCGAATTTAAAAAGACCTTGGGAGTCGTTAAAAAAGAGGGCGAGTTCCTTCTGCTTCTCCGAAACGTCGTTGGAGTTCGCGAACTTTTTTTGGTGATGCAAAAACAGACCGGAACTTTTCGAGTCGTCACTCCGATGGCTTCCGCGCAACGCGGAAAATATATTCAGACTCTATCTGAAAAATTACCCAACCTTGCAATTTCAGAGGTCGGCAACGGCGTTTGCATCGACGGCAATAAGGAACTTGCCGAAAACATATATAGGAATTTTAAAGCTGAACCGAACGCAAAACTGAAAGACTTTCTTGCAAGCAGCGCGGGAGCCACAGTCCAGATCTACTGTTCCAATTTGAAGATCAAAAAACTAATCGACGTCGCCAACGCTAGAGGAAACGAACTTTTCAAGATAGACGTCTCGGCGTTGCCCAAAGAGACTTCCAAAGCGCTAGACTCCTTCGATTCCCACTTCCAATATGCGTTAATCTCATACGATTTCAACACTTTTTCTTTCAAAAGCAGATATGTTTTTACAACTGCGGAACGAGCGGAGGACGTCCGCGTTGGTCTTACAAAAATTGTTGACCTCGTTGCGGAACGATTTGTCACTGAAATACAAAAGGACGGTAATTCAGAGTCTTTTGAAAAGTACAATATAGAAGACGGACATTTCCGTACGAAAAAAGCATTAAA
>CAMZEO010000048.1 GCA_947305735.1 uncultured Planctomycetales bacterium
GAGAAAATAGAGAAAAATTTACTTTTGCGCAAAATTTTCTTAATTCAACGAACAATCGCGCGATCGTCGGCGTTTTTCGCGGTCTTCACCAACGTCGACGCCGATTTTTGAACGATTGTCTCCTGAGAACCGCCTTCGAAATTGACCGCAAGTTCGCCAACGCTGAACCCGGCGATGCGCCACGCGTAATCGTCGTTGGTGAGCACAAAAGTCAACTCGTCCATCTGAATCGAACCGGAATCCGTGTAATCTTCAACGTCGACGTAAACCAAAGCGCGACCGTGAACCGGCTTCGTTTTTTTGGTGATCGTCCAGCGAACGGTGTCGCTCTCTTGCGCGTTGAACTGATCGCGCTTCGCTTCCTGAGCGCGCGAGGTCAATAAAGCGAACGCGCCTTCGGCGTCGCCGCTAAAAAACGTCTTAAAAAATTCGTTGACAACGCCTTCCGGCGTGTTTGGATTATCGACGTCGAGCGGGGATTCGTCGATTTCAGGCTGAACGTCGTCGGACTCGGGCGTCTCCTCGACGCCCGTCGCTGAAGCGGAATTATTCGTCGGCGCGTCGTCGTTTCCGCGCGGACAATCGCCGCAACCGACAAGCGAACTCAACAACGTTAAACTTAATACGAGTAAAAAAACAAACGACCTACTCATGAGCGAATCCTGTCTTTTATGTTTTCCTGAACGTAGACGCGCGGAAAAGCGACGTCAGCGCGCGGCAAGTCTGACGTTTTTCAGAATTCCCGTCAATAGCGTTTCGAAAGTTTTTCCAATCTTTTTTGACGCGAAAAGAACGTTCGTCTATAATGACGATTGAGAAATTGGATCGAATCGGTTTCAATAAAAACGAGTCGCGTTCGAACAATTAGCGTAAATCGAACGGCGGAGCTTCTTCTCCGTCGACAACACTTGAAAACGGCGGATGTTTAAATGTCAACGCAACGTCTTTCGGGAATATCGGCGCTCGTCACGCGTCCCAAAGAACAGACAAGGGAACTCCAAGAGGCGCTGGAAGCGGAAGGAGCCGTCGTCGTCGTTCAATCGGCTATAGAGATATTGCCGCCGGAAAACTGGAACGAAGTCGACTTCTCTTTGCGGCTTGTCGAAAGCGGACGGATCGATTGGATCGTCTTTTCGAGCGCCAACGGCGTTCGATTCGTCTGCGATCGAATCGACGAGACGTTTCCCAAACTTGCGCGGCGATTGGGCGATTTTGCGCAAATAGCGGCGGTCGGCGAGAGCACGGCGAACTCGTTGCGTTCGCGGGGAGTCGACGTCGCGCTTGTTCCGCGTCATTTCGACGCCGACGGACTCGTCGACGCGCTAATCGAAAGATTAGGTTCGGCGGAAGAACTGTCGTTTCTTTCTTTTCGCGCTAATCGCGGTCGAAAAACGCTTTCGGAACGTCTTGCGAACCTTGGGGCGACAGTATTTGAAACAACCGCTTACCGGAGCGTCGACGTCAAAAAACCGGATTCAGACGTTGTCCGAGCGCTCCGGTCGGGTAAAATCGATTTTGCGATCGCGTCCAGCTCGGCGTCCGCGCGCTCTTTGGTCGGTATGTTTGGAGCCGACGCTCAAAAAACAAAATGGATCGCGATCAGTCCCCTAACGGCAAACGCGTTGCGACAACAGGGGCTCCCCGTCGCTGGCGTCGCGCGGGATTCGACCGCGCGAGGACTCGTCGAGGCTATTATTCAAGCCTCAAAATAAAAGAGTCCCCGAACTCGGGACGAATTCGGGGACTTTTCCATTCGGGACGCCGTCTCTCGCGCGATTCTCAGCAACGTTTGCTCAAAGCGTCTTTTTCGTATTGCTCGCATTCGGCGATCCACTTTTCGCCGACGGGAGCGCCGTTCTTTTCGCAATAGTAGTCCCAAACCGGTCCAAACGGGGCGGATTTGAGTTCTTCAAGGAGCGCCAATCGTTTGCCGTAATTAAATTCTTTTTCCAGTTTGCGAAGTTCGTCAAGCGGTTCAAGCGCGGCGCAAAGCAACGCTTTAAACGCGCAGCGCGTTCCGATCGTCCACGCCATAATACGGTTGATCGAACCGTCGAAGAAATCGAGCGCGACGTATGTTCTCGGGAGAAGATCGTTGCGGACAAGCTCTTCGGCAATAGCGCGCATCTGGTCGTTCCAAACGACGACGTGGTCCGAATCCCAGCGAACGCCGCGGGAAACGTGCAACAGAAGATTGTCGGTGAACATCGAAATCGAACTGAGTTTGTCGCTGATGCATTCGGTCGGATGGAAGTGCCCCGCGTCGAGAGTCGCGATAAGATTGTTCTTAATCGCGTACCCCATGCACCATTCGTGGCTGCCGACCGTATAACTTTCGGCTCCGATTCCAAATAATTTGCTTTCCACGCCGTCGCGAATATTTTTCTTGTCGTATTTAACGGAAAAGATTTCGTCGTATGACGCGGCCAAACGTTGGCGAGGCGAAAGACGATCAACGGGAGTGTCTTTAATTCCGTCTGGGGTCCAGTGATTAACGACGCACTCGGTTCCAAGTTGCTCGCCAAAAAAGTTGGCGATTTTACGACAACGCTTGTCGTGTTCAATCCAGAAATCGCGTATCTCCTTGCTCGGATGAGACAACGTCAAACCGTCGGCGGCTTTCGGATGCGAAAAGAACGTCGGATTGAAGTCGAGCCCAATCCCCAATTTCTTCGCCCAATCAACCCAACCTTGGAAATGACAAGGTTCGATTTCGTCGCGGTCGACTTTCCTACCGCCGTTTTCAAGATAAATCGCATGAAGATTAAAACGAAGTTTGCCGGGTATCAACGAAAAGGCTTTCTCGGCGTCTTGACGCAGCTCGTCCGGCGTTCGAGCCTTGCCGGGATAATTGCCCGTCGAAAGAATACCGCCGCTTAGACCTTCGCCGGTCGCCTCAAAACCGCCGACGTCGTCGCCCTGCCAACAATGAAGCGAAATCGCCGTCTTTTCAATTTTCGCGATCGCGGCGTCAACGTCGACCCCGAGTTCCGCATAACGTTCTTTGGCAAGAGCAAACGCTTGTTCAACTTTACTCATCTTGTGTGCAACTCCTAAATTAATCGAAAGTCCTGGGAACAATGTCAGGACGACGTTAAAAAAAAGACGCTCGTTAAGATTTTAACGGAACAATCCGATATTTCTATGAGAGCGATTATTGTATATACTGCGACTGTCGCGACGAATTTGCCGCGACCTCGTCGGGAAGGCGACGGAGCGCCTTCGTAAACGCTCGTCGCTCGAGCATGCGTTTGAAAAGGATGCGACAATGCCACGCCATACGTCAACACCTCAAAAAAAACAGCCTCAAGTCGACGAATCTAAAAGGCGCGATCTTAAGCGCGTCGCGCTCCTCGTAGGCGCGATCGCGCTTGGCCCTACGCTCGTCGCGTGCTTTGGATGCCAAACGACGTCCGGTCGCGAAAGGAGCAAGACTGTCGACGATTTTCTGAGCGAAAAAAAACCTCAGTGGTAACTCGCGGGAATCGCCAAAGGTGGCGCGCGTCTCTCGCAAAGCGCGCGTTTTCCACCTTTTTAAGCGACAAATTCTCGAATCGAATTAAGCCTCGGTCGGTTCCTCTTCTTCGATCGGCTTGGGGACTCTATTGGCCATAAGAGCGGCTATCCACCGCGTCTCAGGGAACGACTGGAATATAATCTTCATCACGACTGCAAGCGGCGGCGACAGGAACATGCCAACCGGACCAAGCAACCATCCAAAAAAGATCAACGATATCAACACGATCAACGGGGAAAGGTCAAGCCCGTCGCCCAAAAGACGCGGTTCCAGCGCGTATCCTACCGCGCAATTAATCAACGCCAACGCGGCTGCGTCGGCGACTCCGACCCATAAACCGTGATCGATTGTCGCCAAAACGATGGGAGGCAACGCCGCCGCCACTGATCCGATATTCGGAATATAATTAAGTAAGAAGGCGACAAACCCCCAAAGAAGCGGGTACTGAACGCGCGAGAAGAAACATAACGCCAGAACCAACAATCCGACCGTCGCGCTCATCAACGTTTTGATCACCATGTAGTTGCGAATATCGTCGACGACTCCTTTAATGTGCGAATTGGCAAATCGCACTTGTCCCCAGACCGCCAGGAGTTTCTTCGGAATTTTTTCCGTTTCGCACAACATAAATATCACGAGCAACGTTATCAAAAACGCGTTGCTGAACAACGTGCTCAATTCGCCGGCCAAACCGCCGAGGAACCGGAACAACTCCTGCGAACTTGCGTCCACCGCGCTGACGGAGTCGACGCCTATTGGAAATCGGGACGAATAAACGTCTTCGTCCGGATCGTCGTCGACGCCAAACGCGTACTCGCCGTCAGTCTCGGAACTGGACGACGCTTCGTCCGCCAGACGGTCGGTTTGAAGCATATATCGCGGGGGATCTTCCGGTATTAAACCGGACGCCGAGGCGTCGGAAGCGCCTCCAATCGACGCGGATTCGCCGGTAAGCAACGACTCGATCGAAGTCCGCTCGTCAACTGGCCCGGTTCCGTCGGGCGCGTCGTATTCATATTTCGAGACAACCGGAACAACCGCCGACGCCAAGTACGACGTCTTGTTCGCTCCTTCGTAAGACCGAGCGTCGGTCGTCTCGCTCGTCCTCGCGTCGTTCCGACGAAATCGACGTCCCTGATTCTCGCGCTTCTCCTGCTCGTATTCGTCGCGCCAACGCAACCGCTGAAAATACGCTTTTTTCGCGTTCTCTTCTTCTGTTTCGCTTTCACGTTCCGAATCGTCTTCTTCCTCTTCGAGGACTGATTCCGAGGTCTTTTCGGACTTAAGCGCGGGCACGATCACTCCCAGATCCAAATTGTAATTTTCCAGCGTTTCAGTAAACCGATCCCTGTATTCGGGAATATTCCTGGCAAACTGAGCGACTTGCGCGCCGACAATCGTCATCGTGCACAAGCCGACGACGGCGACTCCCGTGATCACGACCGTCAGCGCCACCCACGATTTGTACCCTTTGCTTTTGAGCCAATTGACAGGCATAATCAACAGCACGGTGAAAAACGCCGAAAGAAAAAACGGACCAAGAATGCCGCGCGCGCAGTGAAAACCCGCTAAAATGACGATAATCGCCGCGAAAATGGCCGCGTAATTGAGTAATACGCCGGGTCGTTCCGACCGCTTGCCCGTCTTTGGATTGTTCGAGACTGTTTTGTTTTCCATCGCCCGTTCTTTTTTGGGATCGTCTATCCATATTCGCGCGCCGTCAACGGCGGCAGCGGGGATCTATCATACCTGAAAAAAGCCGTCGACGCAAGCGCCAACGGCTTTTTTTCGGAAAAACGGAAAAATATTTCCCCGAGCGTCTTAACGTTTCGCGACAAGGAGAAGTGACGGCGTCAACGCCTTCTCGACGACGATTGGCGCGCCAGGTTTTAAATCAAACTCAGAATCGGTCGACGCGTCGTATTCCACCGTGCGTTCCTGTTGAATAATAGTAACTTTGCCGACGCCTTTGCGCATCGCCGGAATCGTCAAATAGACGGTTCCTTCCGCGCCGATCGCGGAGCCGGTTCGAAGCGAACCGTTCGCGTTGAAAGAATTCAGCGCGCGCATGAGAAAGTAGACGGCGACCATCGCGACAAAACCGCACCCGATCGCTATTCCAAGCTGCGCGAACTCGCCGATATTCGAGTCGCGAAAAGCCAATCCCGCGAGACCAAAAAACGCGACGCCTGCGGTGACCGTTCGAACGGACAACAACTTAAGGAACAAAAAACCGCTCGAATCGTGGTGAGCGCCGTCGGAATCCGCGTCGCCATGAACGTCGCCGTCGACTCCGTCGACGATTCCGTCCCCGTCAAGGTCGAGCGAGTCTTCTCCTCCCCCGCCCATCAAAGCAGTCGAGAGAAACTGGACGACGACCAAAACCGAACCAAAAACGGCGCAAAACAAATAGAATCGATCCATAGTCATAGGCGACCTCTTTTCTAAACGCCAACACCAAAGGCTCCGCGTCGCGCTCAATGCGGCGCCCGCCGACTATTCGTCAATATCGACGCCGGTCAGAACGCAACCGTTTCTTTCTCGTAAAGACGGAAACGCTTCACGGAAGTCGGCGGCGTCCTTAACAAACCAGACGCCTGTCTCGCGCGACTGGGAGAAACGAAAATGGTTCAGCCGCGCAAAACAGACGCTGGAAACGACGACGCGATAATCGCCTCGCCGTTTGCTCGCGATTGCTTACGCCGTTCTAAAACGCGACCCCAACTTTCGGTTCGGCGCCCGTCTTCGTCCGCAATTATAACGCGCGATTCAATGATTTGAAGAAAAAAAGCTTCTTTCAATAATTTTTTTGAAAATTTCATTTATGGAATCTCTATACGCGCATATTAAAAAGAAGCCGTTTTTCCAATCTAAGATACGAGAAATCGCCGTTTACGACTTCATGTCCAAATGATTTGCATAAAAAGTTCGTTTTATATCCGTTCAAATCCTCACAAAACGCGCAAACAATTATTTTGACAAGATAATAATGATAATTTAAAATAGAAAAGATATATAAAACAGCCAAGATTATCATTTTCCACAGGCTCCCTTCGCGCGAGTCTGGAGAAACGCGCGCATCTTGGCAAAAAAGAGAAAAGTTTAAATCCACCTGATCCAAGTCGACTTAAAAAGGGTCCTGTCATGACGTTCACAACGCTTATTTCCGCGCCTGTTTTTGGCGCGACCGGCGCGATTGCCGCCGCCGCCATCATCGCGGCGTTGCTTTTTTTCGGCACGATGATTCTGTTCAGCGCGCGTTACAAGAGATGCCCCAGCAATAAGATCATGGTCATCTTCGGGCGCTCCTCGAGCAAATCTTCGGCGCTAACGATCCACGGCGGCGCGAAATTCATCGTGCCTCTTTTCCAAGACTACGCGTTTTTGAGCCTTGAGCCGATGCAGATCGAAATACCGCTGCGCGGCGCGTTGTCGATGGAAAACATTCGCGTCAACGTGCCGAGCGTCTTCTCAATCGCAATCGGCACGACGCCGGAACTTATGCAAAACGCCGCGATTCGTCTGCTGGGCATGCCAAAACAAGCGATCGCCAAACAGGCGGAAGACGTCATTTTCGGGCAGTTGCGTCAAGTGATCGCGTCAATGAAAATCGACGAAATCAACCGCGACCGCGAAGCGTTCCTCTCGAATATTCAAGCGTCCCTCGAACCTGAACTCAAAAAGCTCGGGCTTATTCTCATCAACGTCAACGTGACGGACATCACCGACGAATCCGGATACATCGAAGCGATAGGTCGCAAAGCCGCGTCGGAAGCGATTCAAAAAGCGCGCGGCGACGTCGCCGACAACGAGCGCATGGGCGAAACGCGCGTCGCCAACGCCGAAAAGGAAAAAGCGATTCAAGTAGCGAACGCGAAAAAAGACCAGGCAATCGGAACGCGCGAAGCGGATCGGGAACAAATCGTCAAAACGGCGGAAATCGAACAGGAACAGGCGGTTCGTTTGGCCGATCTCGAACGAATCAAGGTGGTCGGTCAACAGTCGGCTTCGTTTGAAAAAGACGCGCAGATCAAAGACGCCGAACGCGATATGCGCGTAAAATTGGCGAACGCCAACGCGGAAGCGGTCAAAGGCGAGAACATCGCGCAGGCGGTCGTCGTTAATTCGACGGCGGAACTCGCCGTCAAGAAAGCGGAAGCGTACCAGCTCTCGGAAACGAAAAAACGACAGGCGGAAGCGTCGGTCGCGGAAGCGGAACATAAGGCTCAAGCGGTTGCCGCGACCGCGCGCGCCGAACGCGTCGAAGCGGAACGCCGCGCCGAACTCGAAGCGCCGGCTAAAGCGGAAAAAGCGAGAATTATCGTCGAAGCGGAAGCGGCGGCGGAACAAAAACGCATCGAAGCCGAAGGCGAGGCGGCGGCCATTTACGCCAAATTGGAAGCGGAAGCGCGCGGTCAATACGAAATTCTGAAAAAGAAGGGCGAAGGTCTCGCGGCGATCGTGCAAGCGTGCGGCGGCGCCAAAGAGGCGTTCCAGATGCTCATGCTCGACCACTTCGACGAACTCGTCGCCGCGTCGGCGCAAGCGATTTCGTCGATCAAGTTCGACAAAGTTATCGTCTGGGACGGAGCGAACGGAGGCGGAAACGCCGAAACGGCGACGTCGAACTGGCTTCGCAATATGGCCAAAACGCTCCCGCCAATGCTGGACGTTATGAAGGAGATCGGCGGCGTGGAATTTCCGGACGTCTTCGCGAAACTTGCCGGCGCGGAAGAAGCCGCGAAAAACGCGCCGATCGTCGACGCGGAAGGCGCGGTCGAGCCGGAAGACGCGGGAGCGATAGAGCCGGAAAACAAAGAAGCCTGACGTCGGCGGCGCGATCGCCGCGGACGCGGGTCGCGATAGACAAGAAACGGTCGCAATGATTAGGGCGACGTCAAAACGCGGAATTCTGCGATTTTGGCGTCGCTTTTTTTTAAAAAACTCGTATATTACGGCGCCGCGAAGTCCTAAAACGCGCTATCCTGGGATTTGTATCCCCGGTTTCGCGCGCCGCGTCATTCTACCGTTCGACCGCTTTGGAGCAATTTGAGCGGTTCCGTTCGGCCCATTTTGAACGCCGGATAGAGGGACGCTATCAAACACAGCGCGACGGTCAGCGCGAAACCAAACGAAAGCCCTTTGACGGGCAGAATCAAGGGCGGATCGACGGTTCCAAAGATACTTTGGCCTAATTTCAACGCTCCTTGCGCCGCCAGAAAACCAAACGCAAAACTTGCGGCGAAGGCGACGACCCCGACAAGTATCGCTTCGACGAGAATCGAGCGCGCAAGCGCCCAGCGCGTCAGGCCGATCGCGCGCATTACGCCGTAACTCCAGCGTCGCGCGCGAACCGAATTAGCGATCGCGCCTATGACCGCGATCGACGTGATCGCGAGGGTTACCAGCGGAACTTTGCTCAGTCCCCAAATGACGGAATTCGCGCGCGCGGTGATCGACGAGGTCAGCGACTCGCGCGTCGACAATTTCACATACGCCGTTTGCGCGCCGATCTTATCGTTCGAGCCGTCGTTCGAGTTCGTCTCCTGTCGGTCTAACTGAAGATTCTTGCGCGCTAAAAAGTCGCACGCCAATTCCGTCGCCTGATAATCGATTTTTTCGCCGGGTCTGGCGTTAAACCAGAAATACGAGCGTCGATCGAGCTGATAGTCGTTCGCAACGACGTCTTCGCGCGCAAAAACTATCCCTCCGGAACGTCCGAAATTACGACGCGCGCCCCCCGTCTTCGAAAGCCATTGCCAGCCGGGGAACGACACGACGCCGACGACCGGATATTCCAGGACTTTTTCCGGATCGCGCGGATGAACGACTTTGAGCGCGTCGCCAAGATTCAGCCGATAATCGACGACCAGCGAGTCGGTTACGACGACTCCGCGTCCCGACTTCATCTCACGCCAGGCTTTTTTCGGATCGCCCTGTCGGAACCGCAATTGGACAAACGGTTTCTTGCCTTCAAACGCCTTCTCGACGTCAAGACCGAAAAAGACGACGTTGGCAAACGCCTTTTTGCGCGGATCGTCCGGCGCGAACTCGTCGGTAAACGCCGCCTGTTCAACGGCGACCGGAAGGAACTGCGCCGCGTCGATCGACGGAAGTTTCTTCATCTCGTCGACAATTTCAGGCCGCAGTCCGTTGGGTAGAAACGCGGCGAACGCTTCCGGAGCAAGTCGCTCCGGGAGAAACTGATCAAGCAACGAATAGCCCCAAATCTGCATCGAAACAAACAGCCCCCCCCCGACGCTCAGCGCGATCGCGCAAGCGGCGACGCGGCGCGCGTTGCCGGAAAATTCGCGACGCGTTACGCTCGAATCAAAACGGAAAAGCGCCGCCAAAATCGGAAGAAGAATCAGTTCCGCAAGTCGGATCGTTATCGGCAAAAGCAAGACGACGCCGACTGCAAGAAACGACAGTCCGTAAACCGAATGAAGAACGGCTTTACGCGTCGTTTCTCCTTGAAGACGATAGACCAGATATAAATCGGCGCCAATTGACGCGAGTCCCAAAACGGCGGCGATTAAAAAAACTATCGTTTGCCGCCGACGCCTCTTCCCGGAAAGGAACCTTTTCTCGGGCTCGTTGATCGCGTCAAGAGGTTTGACGCGCGCGCTTTGAAAGATCGGGTACAGAGCCGCGACAATCGCGCCTAAGAACGCGCAGACAAAAGAAAAAGTCGCCGTTTGCCAATTAAGGCCCGTCGACTTGTTCGCATAGATTAAAACAAGGAGCCAGCCGACGAACATGCCGATCGTCCAGCCGGGAAGCGCGAGAACGATCGCCTCAAAGAGAATCGACGTCCCGACCTGACGACGCGTCAACCCCGAAAGGCGATAGAACGCAATGAGGCGTTTTTGTTCGTCGACGCTCATATTAAGCGCTGTAAAGACGATCAGCAACGACGCGAGCGCCGCCAGCAGCGTTCCGCTCGCCGCCTGAATTTTAAACGACTCGTTGTTCTTAATAGCGGCGATTTTCTGCTCCGCGATCTCCGCCGACGTAACCGTCGCAACGCTCGGCGACGCCGACTTCAATTTGTCGTTCCAACGCGAGCGAAACTCGTCGACCGAACCGCGCAATTTCAGAAATAGCGCCGACGCGGCGACGGGCGAGTTTTTCGAAATTTCGCGAGCAAGATCGTAAGAAATATAGAAACCGTCCGTTTCCGTATCGTCCGCGATTCCAACGACTTTCAGCTGGTATTCGTCGACCTCGCCAATCAGTGACGAGCGGTCGATCAATAAGATCGAATCGCCGACTTTCGCGCGATGTTGAAGATTCCCTCTGGTCGTCATTACCGCCTCGTAAGGAACGGAGCCGTCTTGATTTTTCGCGGCAAACCAGCGACCTTCTTTTAGTTCGTAGGGAGCTTGCGACGCGGTCGTTCCCTGAAAAGTCGAGCCAAACCCCATCGGCGTTCCCATCGTCGCGCGATACGCGCCAAACGCTTTGCGATGCAAGTCGGGATCGATTCCTTTGGGCGCTTCGCCAATCGCGTCGAGTTCTTCGTCCGAAAGATCGAGCGAACGCTTGAGTGTCGGCCTGGCATCCTCGACAACGGGGTCTTCGTCCTGAAGAATCGAACGCGGCGCGCCCGGCGAATAGACGAACATGCGCAACGTCGCCGTCTCGTCGCACAACGCGACCGCCTCGTCGGCGCGAATCGACGCGATTAAATCTTCTGAAAAAACGCCTTGCGCTTCGTCGCGCTTTCCGCCGCGTCCGCGACGGCCGCGCCCGTCTCCGTCCCTGCCGGTCGGCGCGCTAAGAGCCGCAAAGCGTCCCGCCGCGTTCTTTTCTTCATCTACGTCGATTTTGCCGTCCCCGTTAGCGTCGAGCGTTTTAACCTCGTCAAGCACGGGCGGCGGCAAATTTTGCGGCAAATTCGCGATAACGATCGAGCCGTCTACGTCGCGAAACGCGTCGAGCGAAGCGCGCAACGCGTCCAATTCGGGACTCGCGGGAGGTTCTTTCCACGACTCGCCGCTTTTGCCGTCGGTATTGTTTTTATCGTTGTTGGAACCCGTCGTAAAAGGACCGCTGAATCCGGCGCCGCCGCGCCCGCCGCCAAATCCCAATTGCTCGGAACCCGGATCGTATATTTTGAGGTCGTATTCGCCAAGATATTTCGCGTCCGCGTCGGTTGCTTCGAGAAAGAGCGCGTTGAATCCGCCGATCACCCAAACGATCAAACACGACGACGCGGCGATCGCCAATAAAACTAAGAGCAGTCGAACTTTCTGCTTTTTCATCCGCGAAAGAACGATTTTCCAAACGAATTTCATTGTTCGTCGATCCTTCCTCAATTGCCGCCGGTCGTTTCGCGCGCAATTTCCTGATACCGCGCCGCGAGTTCGGCGGCGTCTTCAAAATCGCGCGTCGCAAAGTCGCCCGCGATTCTGCCGTCGCGCAAGACGACGACGCGTTTGGCCCAAACGGCGACGGCGGGCTCGTGCGTTACAAGCAAGATCGCGCGCCCTTCTTCGCGATTGAGTTTCGCAAGCGTCTGACATACGTTCCGACTGCCGGTCCAGTCTAGGTTTCCGGTCGGCTCGTCGGCAAGCAACACGGCGGGGTCGGCGCAAAGCGCGCGAGCAAGCGCGACGCGTTGCTGCTGACCGCCGGAAAGGGAGTCCGGGTATTGTCCGAGTTGCTCTTCAATATCCAGTTCGCGCCAAAACGCGCGGAGTTTCTCCGTCGTCGACGCGTCGATTCTTCGTCCGTCGGCGCGCAGCGGAAAAAGAATGTTTTCTTCGGCGGTCAGGTGCGGTATGAGGTTGTAGCTCTGAAAGACGATCCCCATGCGGCGACGGCGAAAGATCGTCAATTCGCGGTCGCTCATTTTGGAAATCTTTCTGCCTTCGATTTCCACCTCGCCCGACGTCGGCCGCGTAAGTCCGGCGATTAGATGAAGCGCGGTGCTCTTGCCCGATCCGCTCGCGCCCATGACGGCGACAAAATCGCCCCGATTGAGCGTCAAATCAAGGCGGGAAACCGCCTCAAACGTCGCGTTTCCGCGCGGATAGACTTTCGTCAGCCCGGTCGTCTTAACGGCGACTGGAGCGCCAATTTCCCGTTCGGTCATTTTTCCCCTTCCCCTTCCGCGCAATAAGACAAAACGATAAGAACGTATCCGGTGACAAGATTCGCGTCGGTTTCGTACCACATACGATCGTCGTTAACCCAGGAGCCGTCGTCGTTTTGCGCAAGCGCGAGCGTTTCGATCAGTTCCTTGCGCCAGTCGTGAACGGCGCCCGACTTATCTTCAAACGTCGCGACGCCCAGAGCCTGAAAACATTTGGCAAACGTGTGATAATAGTAGTAAAGTCCTTTTTTGCCCAGACCTGGATTTTCCGTCGTCGAATAGTTGTCGCGAATCCAGTTTGTCGCGGCTTCCACGCGAGGATCGTCCGCTTTTAGTCCCGCGTAAATAAGACTCTTAAGACCCGCGTACGTTATGCTCCCGTAACTGCGCAAGCCTCCGCCGACCTCCTGCCCGGCGGGATTCTCATCTCCGGAAACAAACGTGTAGATAAAACCGCCGTCGTTCGACGTCGTCCGACCGCTTACGTTGTCTTCCGACTCAAGATTCTGACAACGCGAGACGAACACAAGCGCGTCTTGAATCGCCTGATCGTCTTCGTCGGCGCCAATCTCGCGAAGCGCCTCGACAAAGAACTGCGTGTTCGACAAGTCGGGGCGCGTCATGCTTCCGTTTCCGTATCCGACGCCCCCAAAATACTCGTCGTCTTTGGAGACGCCGTTTTCCGCGTTATATTGGGAGCCGCGAACAAACTTCTCCGCGTCCGCAAGTAGTTTGTCGTACCGTCCGTCCCCCGCCTGGCGATTCGCGAGCGTAAAACATACAAGTCCAAGGCACGACTCGTACGACGACAAACGCATGCCTTCCGAATAGATTCCGCCGTCGTCGCGGGCGGACGCTTCGAGAAACGTCAGCGCTTTGGCGAGAACGGGCTCGTCGATCTTCACGCCCGCGCGAAGCAACCCTATCGCGTCGATCATCGTCGGTCCTATTCCTGAGCGAGGCGACGCGGAAAACGACCCGTTCGAATTTTGAGATTTCTTTAGAAACTCGATTCCGTCTCGAGCCATTTTGGCGCGAAGCGCTTGCAAATTATCCTTTTCGTCCTCGGTCAACGCGTCGCGCATTTTTCCTTTTGCAACGTCTGGAGTCGTCGCGCCGGGACCTCCCCCCGCCTCGCCGCGACCGCCTCGCGCCGCCGCCAGCGCCCGCTCTTCTTCCGCGTCGATTAAGCCGTCGCCGTTTTTGTCGGCGCTCTTGACGCGTTCAAGGATAAACTCGGGAATATCGGAAGGAGCTTTGGAAAGATCGATCGCGCCGTCGGCGTTTCGCAACGCGTTAAACATATCGCGCCCGCCCCCAAAACCGCCTCGACCGCCCGGTCCTTGCCCTAGAAGGCAAGAAGCGGAGAAAACGGCGCAAGTTACGCTCAAAACGGCGACTAACGGAAAATGTTTCATGGAACTCTTTCTTCTATCTAAAACAAAACTTGTTCTCTTCTTATCTCTTAAATTCACAACGCGGCGTTCGTCTCGCTCCCTGCCGCGGTCGCGCAGGCGCGCCAGACGCACAGTTCGATCGCGTTGGAAACGTTATGAACGCTCCCGTCGGCGAATCCAACGACGACGATCCCCGGATGATTCGACGACGCGCCGTCGAACGTCAATTCGTACCCGCGCAACCATATGCTTGGAACTTTGGCGTTCGGCGGCGAATACGCGGAATAGCCGGTCGCGTAATGACGCCCCGCAAGCCACGGAGAGCCGCGATGCGTCAACGACGCGAGCGATTTCATCGCCGCAAGGTCCGGATCGACGTAGTCGGCGCGCGTCCCCTCGCCAAGGACGCTCATGCGATCCATCGTCGCCTCGGAGTCGGAAAACGCGCTCGCTTGCATTCGCGCTTCGGAAACGACCATCGTGTTGGAGGTTCCGTCGACCAGCGTCGCGCGCGTCGTCTGAACAAATCGAAACGCGCCGTCGTTGTTATGGTCGTCAAGGTTGTTACGAGCGCCGACGGACGAGCCGGTGCAAAACACATAGTTGACGTTGTTCGCGTAGAGATTGTCGTTGCGCGGCTGCAACGCTTTTCTTTCCTGGTCTTCGCTCGGACACCAAAGAGTCGGGCATGGAAACGCGCACTTGTCGCGCAACGCCTCGTTCATCGCCGTAGCGCGCGACCATAGTCGATAATTGTCGTAATCGCCGAAATCGACGCCTTGCATAAACGCGCCCTGCTCGATATAAGGCAGGACGCGCGCCTGAATGGAAAAACCGGTGTTGAGTCCCGACGTCCCGGCGGAAACGCTTTTACCCCAACTGGTAAATTGAGGAAAACCGTTTAACGCGTCGGCGTAATTCGCAAGCGCGAGTCCCCACTGTTTGACGTTGTTGGAACATTGCATGCGCCGCGCCGATTCTCGCGCCGCCTGAACCGCCGGCAAGAGAAGCCCTATTAATATCCCGATAATCGCGATCACGACAAGCAGCTCCACAAGCGTGAACGCGTCGCGTTGATTATTATTCTTCATAGTCGTTGAACAACTTTCTACATGTAAGAAAGGCTAAAAGCCCGTAGCGTCCCTAAAGAAACCTGTCAAACGACGGAAATCAAATCAGAAGACGAACGCTACGCAACGCCGTCGTCGAATCCTTCGGCGGTTCAAAACGCCGAGCGTCCGCAAAGAGAAAACGATTCAACGCAAGAGGCTCGAACGCCGTCGCGACAAGCCGCTCCCAAAAGGCGCGGAAACGTTCCGTAACGGAAAAAGCGCGAACGCCGGGAGTCAGAAGAAAAACTCCGAGCGTCAGAATCAAGAAGACGCGCGACGAAGCGTCGGCGGTCTTTCGCGCCGATCGCACTAGAGGCGACGCGACAAAGTCTCGCTCGGAAACAATCCCGACCGCGTCGATTGGATCGCCCGACTCGATTGCGAACAACCAAAGCGCGTAGTCCTCGCTTGTTTCAACGGGGTCGTCCAATTCGTTTAAAAACGCGAGAGCCGCGTCAAGAGCGTCGTCCGACTCAAACGCTTCGAGAGCGTCGATAGCCGCGCGCGACGCAAGATTGTCTTCTTCGCGAAGCCGGGCGACGTCAAGCGCGTTTTGTGTTTCGTCAAGTCCCCAACGCGCCAGACCCGACGCGACGGCAGCCTCGGACGCGGCGTCGTAATCGCGCGCGCGACGATACTCTTCCGCCGAGGCGAGCAGACGCGTTTGATTTTCCGATCGATCGAGAATACTAAAAGAAACGCATTCGACGGTCCTTTCGTCGTCGGACGTCGAATAGCGCGAGCAGGCGCGACGCGCCGATTCCAACGACAGTCGCGCGTTCCAATAGCCGAGATCAAGAACGAACGCGACGGCAAGCAGCGATAACGAAGCCGAAAAACAGACAAAAAGCGTCCTTGCGCGATATCGCGTTTTCAGGCGCGAAGTCTTTTGTTGAACGACGTTACGACGGCGCATTCGATCGACTCTGTCTATTCCTGACGAGAAAAAACGACTCGCTACTGGAAATCAGAAGCTTGAGCCAGTATAATACGCGGGAGCGAGATCGACAAGGGGGAGCTTTTCCCTGCGGTCGCGCGTAATATCGTTGTTTATCGGCGCTTATCCCATGACGTCCAAAAAGGAATCGTTTATGCAACTTCAAACCTTGATTGAATTTCTCGAACAGATTTTTCCGCTTGAACTCGCCGAGGACTGGGACAACGTCGGATTGCTCCTTGGAGATCGCAACAGCGAAATCAAGTCGGTTTTGACGTGTCTCACCGTCGATCAGGCGGTCGTCGACGAAGCGATTAAAATTGGAGTCGACTGCATTGTGTCGCACCATCCTTTTCCGTTCCACGCCGCGAAAAAATGGACCGCCGACACGACCGACGGCGAGCTTCTGCTCCGTCTGGTCGGCGCGAAAATCGCCGTCTATAGTCCGCACACCGCGCACGATTCCGCGTTTTTCGGAATCAATCGCCAACTTGCCGAGGGACTTGAACTCAAAGGCGTCAAGACGCTCTACCCCGGAATAGTCGACGCGACAAACGAGATGCTCGAAGGACTCGACAAATCGGACGTTCAAAACGCCGCGAAGGAACTGGCCGCCGCCGCGAAGAATCCCGAAGACGCGCCAAAATTGGGAACCGGTCGAATCGGAAAATTGTCCAAATCGAAGAAATTTTCCGAACTCGTCGCGCAAATTAAAGACATGCTTCAAATCGATCGACTCCTTGTCGTCGGGGACGACGACAAACCGGTCAAAAAGGTCGCGATCGGATGCGGCGCTGCGGACGATTTCGTCGACCAGGCGGCGAAAGAGGGCGCGGACGTTCTTTTCCTTGGCGAGGCGCGTTTCCACGCGTGTCTCGAAGCGCGCGCGAAAAACCTCGCGCTCGTTCTCGCGGGTCACTACGCCACCGAACGTTTTTCCATGTGCATTCTCGCCGACCGAATCGCGCGAAAATTCCCCAAGTTGACCGTAAAAGCGAGCGTTTCAGAAACCGACCCGTTGCGCGTCGTTTGACGGAGGGTCGAATTGCGAACGCGCGCGCAATTCAAAAACGCTACGTTTTTACGAGAAAATACGAGTTCCGCGGCAACGTTTCAAAAAACGAACGCGCGTGCGCGCAATTCGACAAAAACGAGTTTCAAAACATGTTGAAAAACGCGTTTTCTGGCTTGTATTATGCGTCTGTTCGCTTTACTGGAGGATTCCTTTGTACTTTTCGTAGTCCGTAGTCGTCCGTCGAAAAACAGAGGAAAAGAAAAGGAAGACGTATGAGAACGACGGGAAAACAGAAAACGCTTTTAATTCTGGTCGCGTCCTTCTTGCCGGTTTTTCTTGTTTATCAGTTAAACTCGCTTCTTCGAGTACGACAATATCTCGCCGTTTGCAACAATTTACGTCGGATTCAAACTGCGCTCAACTTATATTACGACCGTTACGCCGCGTACCCGGCGGCGACGGCTTACAATTCCAAGGGCGAAATCGTCGGCGCTGGCGATATTCGCTCGTTCCCCTGCTGGTTGCGCGCAGTGGAGAACAGTTGGACGCGATCGACAATATGAAATAGGAGCCTTCGTTCGCCGTCGGTCGCTCCGCGTACTGACTTGCCCCGGAATCGAACGACACGACGACTCTTGGCGTTGTCAACGACGGGCTCTTCGTTTGCGATAGCCCCGACAATCAAAGCTCGACCATGTTAACCGCGTCGCAGAATTCAAAAATCGGTTGCGGCGCAAACGGAGACGTCGAAGTCGACGAAGACGGGCATATTCTGAAGAGCGCTCCCGCGCCTTTGTACGGGAAATGGTTCGCCGTAAGTTTCAGTTCAGGCGTCGTCCTTGCGTTAGACAAATCAGTTTCTGCCGAACTGCAGCAGAAACACTTTGTCAAAGACAGCATGTCAAAACCGCTTGAAACGTTTCGACCTTACGTTCTGTACCCGACAAACTGAAACGGCGACCGTCACTTGAACATGAACGCAAAAATCCGAACTTGTTAATTTAGGCAAGACTTGGGGGGGCTTGTCGAATCGTTTTAACTTTCTATAATAGAGGAAATTTTATCCGCTCAAACGCGCTCGGGCGTTCCGCTTGCGCGCGGCGATAAAAGAGACAAACGTATCCGCTCTCCAAAGCGAGCAGTCTGTCGACTTAATCGCGCGGGGAAAGCGTTCCGCATAAGGTTCTTTAAACAACCATTAAGGAGATTTACAGTGGCTGCTGTTAAAGTAGGTATCAATGGTTTCGGTCGTATTGGTCGCATCGTCTTCCGTCAAATGTGCAAGGCTCCCGAAAAGTACGACGTCGTCGGCATCAACGACCTCACCGATACGAAAACGTTGGCGATCCTTCTGAAATACGACTCTTCGCAAGGTCGTTTCGACGGCGTTGTCGATTACGACGACGACAATCTCATCGTCAACGGCAAAAAAATCCCCGTCAGCAAGGAAACCAAACCTTCCTGCATTCCGTGGGAAAAGCTCGGCGCCAAAGTCGTCCTCGAAAGCACCGGCTTCTTCACCGCGCCAGCGTCCGGCGACAAAGAAGGCTACGACAGCCACAAATGCGAAAAGGTCGTCATTTCCGCGCCGGCTAAAGGCGACGACGTCTTCACGTGCGTTCTGGGCGTCAACGACGAAGAACTCACCGCCGACAAAAAATACGTCTCCAACGCGTCCTGCACGACCAACTGCCTCGCGCCGGTCGCCAAGGTCCTCAACGAC
>CAMZEO010000049.1 GCA_947305735.1 uncultured Planctomycetales bacterium
TCGACGAAGGTATCGTCGTAACAAAACGCGGACATTCGCGAGGTTCAATCGGTTCTCTAGTCATTGTGGAAGCCGGACATCCGGTTCCCGACAAGAATTCCTTCATCGCCGCCGAAAAAGCGATCGAATTAGTCGAACCGTTGAACGAAAAAGATCTGGTTCTTTTTTTGATCTCGGGCGGAGGTTCGGCTCTTTTTGAGAAATCGCTCGTTTCGGAGGAGGAAAACAAAAATATTACTCGTCAACTCCTCGCTTGCGGAGCCGGTATCGTTGAAATTAACACGTTGCGCAAAAGACTTTCCGCCGTCAAAGGAGGAAAGTTCGCCCAAATATGCGCGCCCGCAAAGGTTTTTGTAGTCGTTCAGTCCGACATTCTTGGGAATCCGCTCGATATGATCGCTTCCGGTCCGGCGTATCCCGACGCTTCAACAAGCAAGGAAGCGTTGGAAATCGTCGAGAAATATAATCTCGTCCTCTCGCAAAACGCGTTGAAACAATTGCGAGTCGAGACGCCAAAAGTCCTGGACCAAGTCGAGACTTGCGTCGCGGGTTCGGTTTATGAACTATGCGCTTCCGCCGAAAAAACTTGCAAAGAATTGGGGTACGAACCCTTTGTCCTGACGGACAGATTATGTTGCGAAGCGCGAGAAGCCGGCGTCTTTCTCGCGTCGATCGCTCAATACCATGCCGAAGATTCGCGTTCGCTGGCTTTTATCGCGGGAGGAGAAACGGTTGTTCATTTAACGGGAAACGGTTTGGGCGGACGAAATCAGGAGATCGCTTTGAGCGCCGCCTCGGGAATATCGGGCATACGAAACTGCGCCGTTTTCTCGATCGGTTCCGACGGAACGGATGGTCCAACCGACGCGGCGGGAGCCGTCTGCACGGGAGAAAGCGCCGGCAAACTGGAAGAATTAGGCGTCGACGTCTATAAGACGCTTCGTGAAAACGATTCTTATCGAGCGTTAAAAAGAATAGGCGCTTTGATTTTTACGGGACCAACCGGCGCGAATGTCAACGATTTATCGTGCGTGCTCGTCAAGCGATAAAAGCGCGTCAACGGGCTAAAACTTCCGGCGACGGCTTCCAATCTTTGTCGAGGGCTTGAACGGCGGCAATAAAAGAAACGTCCCTTAAAACGAGTCTCCAAACGATTTTTTTGTCGCGGGTTACTTCAATAATATCGGCGGCGTCGGGCTCGTTTTGGTAATAACCGAGGAGCGTGTTTCCGTTTTTCATACGCGACACGGCGGTGACAACGCCCGGTTTTTCGCCTCCGTCCGCAACGCAATCAAACGCCCAAACAACATTGTCGTTTTCGTCAATCTCCTTGACGGAACTCCCGTCTCCGGTAAGCGTTATGCCATTTGCCAAACGAAGAGCGCAAACAGGCGAGCCCTTAAAAGAAAAATCGCGCGACATTTTGCCGTCGGAGTCGTATTCGCGAAGCAAACCGGCGTTTATCATCGGAAAGAGGTACGTCCCTTCCGGCGTCTTCCGACAAAATCGGAATTGTCCGTGATTTCCCTTAAAAGGACAGTCGTCGACTTTCACCTCTCGGCGAACCCGTCCCTCGGCATTAATCTCGAGTAATCGACAAGGTCCCTCGTTGCCGACAAGAAAAAAACCGTCGTCCAACGGCTGCGCGACAGGATTTTGAGTTCCATCCGGAACGACGTAGCTCCAAAGTTCTTTTTTATCGGTAATACGAACAGCCTTAGCCCCGCGCGTTACGCTGAAGAAAACGACTCCGTCGTCTAAAACGGCGGCGTCTTGCGGATGTTCGACGCCGTTTTCGCGTCCGATCGTCCATAACGACTCGCCTTCGCCGTTGATAATCGTTATTTGATCCGGAACGTGCGCGCTAAACATAACAATGCGATCGACGTCGCGCTCTTCCGCGTAAGCGTCGTTAGAAAACGACAGAGGAATCAAAAAAAGAAGCCCTGCGGCAACGCTTTCAATAATTATTTTCATACCGTTTGTTCCCTTGTCAAAACAAAAACGCCGAACCGTTTTCAAACGTCGGCGCTTTCTCAAAAAAACGCGTTTTCTTCGAAACGCGAATTCTCGTCGATTCGCAGAGAGTTCCCCTCTCAACTTGTCGGATGAATCTCGGCGATCGAACGTCCCAGTTTACGTTGTCCGCCGGACGGACTCGAAGAAGAAACCCGACGTTTAGAAGTCGTCGAGTTCATCCCCGCTTCATCCTTCAAAAAGGCCATTATTTTGTCCTGCGCCTGTTCCGGATCATGCGGGGCGCCCATCGTTTCTACAGCGTCGGAAACGCCCATCAAAACAGAACGCTTCACGCCTTCGCGAATCCATTCAAAAAAATTGAAATCCATTTGTTCCTCTTTCGCTATGCGCGGTACGCGCTCCTCAGGGATTATTCACGGCAGAGCGGCAAAGCTCCAATCAAGCCGTTCTCCGCGTTGACGCCGAATCATCTCGACTTTGACGAGGATACCGAAAAGACGAACGGACGTCCAGACCAATTTAGGCAAGAATCCCGCGCGACTGCGGTAGTAAAAAAACGACGTTCCAAAGATATTCCGATTATCAGGAAACGGATTGGACAAGAGAAACTGTTTTTGGAAGAACATCGTCGATAGGCGCATGAAAAACGATAGAAGCCTGAGCGTCCAAAGGAGTCGGCGTTTTGTTGATTATGACAAAAGGCGCGCCGGCGTCGCACTCTCGAGGGAGTCCTGCGGCGGGGTAAACCTGCAGGGACGTGCCGACGACAATAAGCAAACGAGCGTCCCACATCGCGCGACGCGCTTGGATAAACGCCGACGCGGGCAGTTCCTCGCCAAAAAAAGTAACGTTCGGCTTTAGAATTCCCCCGCATTCGCAATGCGGAACGCGTCCGGAACGCATATCGGAATCAAAAAAATCTCGCGAGTATATTTTTTGACATATTAAACAGGAAGCGAATCGCAAAGTCCCATGAATTTCCGCGACGTTTGTCGAACCGGCGGCGCTATGCAACGCGTCAATGTTCTGAGTAACCACGTCAACAGTTTTTCCGCAACGCCTTTCCAACTCGGCTATCGCCAAGTGACCGGAATTTGGCTTCGCGTCCGAAATACCCGCGTAAAAATCAGCAAAAAAACTATAGAATTTCTCCGGATTCTCGAGAAAAAAATTGATCGAAAAAATCTCTTCCGAAGTAGTTTGATAAACCCCGGACGACGAACGAAAATCTGGAATTCCGCTATCGGTGGATATACCCGCGCCCGTCAAAAAAGCTATTCGACGAGCGGAAGAGATTTTCTCGGCCAATAGCTCGACTCCCCGGTCCAAATCAAAATCGGGAACAGCGTCGCCGATGAAACTCAACTGGCAATCTTTCGACATTTCGCGCTCCAAACGTCAATCGTCGTCAAAATCGAATCCGTCGTCAATAATGTCGTCCCCGTCGTCGTTGGTCGTTTCCTCAGGATCTTCGTCATAATAATGCCGTTCCAGATCGCTCTCGTCGTCGATCGTTTCCCCGTCGGCGTCGTCGGAGGAACGAAGAAAATCTTCAATATGTTCGTCGTTAGGATCGGCGAATAACTTTCTATCGCCGCCCCGACGCCAATTTCGAAGTTCTTCGACTATGCGAGCGCGCGCGTACTTGCGCCGATAAAACTCTCGACTTTCCTGCTCTCTAATTTCACGTTCCGTCAACTTCTGTTCGAAATAAGCTTCGTCTTCCTCGTCGCCCCAATCGTCTTCTTGACCGGTTAAATTAGAAACAAGGGTGTGCGTCATCGCGTCAAAAATATCAGAACGAACGTCGTCGTCCCCTTCGGTTGTCAGATGATCGCACGTTTGCCAATAGATAACGTAACCGCGTCGTTCGTCTTCAAACTTCAGCGCGGTCGCGGTGCTCGTCAAATCGAGATAAAAGAAGTCGATCTCATAACCGGACAAAACGTAATCGGCGACGTATTGTTTGACTTCGCGTTCCTCCATCTCTTCATATTCGGCGTGCAACGTCTCGACAATATCTTTCGCCGCTTTGTCAAGATCCACGCCTTTTGGCAAAATAGATAGCGACCAAAAACTCCCTTCGGGACAATCTACGGTAATGCTATACGTGCCCTTGTCCCAAGTCTCCGTGCGCGCGGTCCAATTTCTGGGATAGACAAAACGAACCCCTAAATCATTGTACTCGTTATAGTTTTTTGCCATAATAAAACCCCCGATTTCAAATCGCGCCAAAGCGTCGCCGCGCGGGATGCGTCTTCTGTGACGCCTAACGCGTCAAAAAGTTCGACTGCCGTTGATTCAGCGGCGTTAGTATCGATTCTTCAACGCGTCTTCAACGCTTCGATTCTTTCCAACCACTTCCGTTATCATTTCAGGAGTAACGGGCGATATGACGCCGTTCTCGGTAACGACGCCCGTAATTAATTCCGAAGGCGTGACGTCAAACGCGGGATTATAGACGTCAATCCCGTCCGGAGCGGTTTGCTTGCCGAATCCCCTGCGTATTTCCTCCGGATTGCGTTCCTCGATCGGAATCAACGAACCGCTTTCCAGAGTCAGATCGAACGTCGAACGAGGCGCCACGACATAAAACGGTATATTATGACGCTTCGCGCAAACGGCGACGCCGTAGGTTCCAATTTTATTGGCGGTATCGCCGTTGCGAGCAATTCTATCGGCGCCAACAAACACGGCGTCCACCTTTCCCTGGAGCATAACGACAGCCGCCATCGAATCGCAAATCAACGTTACGTCGATCCCGTTTTCTCGCAGTTCCCAAGCCGTCAAACGCGCCCCTTGGAGAAGAGGACGCGTTTCGTCGGCGTAGACGCGTATCTTTTTCCCCTCTTCTTCGCTCGCCCAGTAGAAAACGCCCAACGCCGTGCCGTATTCGCCGGTGGCAAGTCCGCCCGCGTTGCAGTGCGTTAAGTAGCTTCCTCCATCCTTGATAAGACTCGCTCCATATCGTCCCATCTTACGACAAAGAACATTGTCTTCTTCGTGGATCAACCTGGCTTCGTCAAGAAGCGACGTCGCAATCTCTTCGACGCTTTTTTGACCTCGTAAAGACTCGGCTTTAGCCTTCATTCGATCAAGAGCCCAAAAAAGATTGACCGCAGTGGGACGACTCGTCGCAAGATACTTTGTCGCCTCGTCCAAACGCGAAAAAAACTCTTCTTCGCTTGGTATGCGGCGGGAACCGTCGACGTCGTAAAAAACCGTCTGAAGTCCAACGCAAACTCCGTAAGCCGCCGATATGCCAATAGCCGGCGCGCCGCGGACTCGAAGCGATTTGATCCCTTCCCATACGGTTTCGATCGTTCGACAATCGATTGTTCTCAACGTTGTTGGAAGAAGCGTCTGATCAAGCATTTCGAGCCAACCGCAAACAAAGGCGTCAAGGGAAGTCGAAGCGCCGGAACGAACTCTCCAAGCTAACGAATGAAGTTTATGGGCGGAACTCATAACAAAACCTCTCTCCTTTGCAGCGAAAACATAAAGACGCAAATCGACGCGTGAAATCGTTCCGCTGTCGCTCGCGCCGCTCGAGTTCATTATACTCAGGTTCAAACTCTCGCGCAATGAAAAAATTTTTACGAGAAAAACACGGTTGACCCGACGAAGCTAATCGACGAACTTTTAAGACGAAAAATGCCCAAAAAAGGTGAAAAAGATAAAAAATAAAGCAAAACCCTTGATTTTCAAACTTATCGAACGTATGATTCTCGGAGAGGTTCCGACGTCGTTCCGCGGCGAACGAGTCGTTGGTATTCGCCGGTCGCGTCGTTGACGTTTAAACGCGACGCAACGGCGATGAAGTCGCTTTGTCTCCTTTATTCGATACGAGGATCCGGTAATGATGAAACGTTTCCTAACGTCGCGAAGTCTATTGGCGATCGCGCTTCCGTTTCTATTGTCGTCGGCGTTGACGTTCGTCGTCGAAGCGCAAGAAAAGGGCATTTCCGAGACAGTCGTTTTTGACTTCGAATCGGGCGACCTTGCAAAAGAAGGGTGGTCGATCGTCGAAGGTTCAAACTCTAAACCGATCGGTTCGCGTTCGGTCGAGTTTCACGACGAATCCGTCCCCTACCAAAAAAACGGAAAATATTATCTCACAACGCTTGAATCAGACGCGAACGCGGCTCCCACCGACGACGTTCTCTGCGTTGTCGAGTCCCCAGTTTTCAAAATCGCGGGCGACAAGATAACATTCCTTATCGGAGGGGGCGGCGCGCGCAAGAATGTTCGCGTCGAACTTGCTCTCCTCAAAGTCGACGGAGACGTCGAGCCGGTGTTGGAAGCGCGAGGAAAAGACAATCAAAAACTCGATCTCGTCGAATGGAACGTCGCGCAATACAAGGGAAAACAGGCGTTGATCCGAGTTGTCGATCAGGAAACCGGCGGGTGGGCTCATATTCGGTGCGATAATTTCCAAATCGCCGGAAAACTCGATCCTGACGGAACGTCGCTCAGAAACGAGGCGTTTGCGAGAATCGCCGCCCAAAAAGCTGAAAAAGAAAAGAAAATGCGCGAACAGGCGATAGCGAACGCGCCCGACTCCGTTTTGTACGTTCGACGCGCGCAGTACCGCCCGGATCACCATAACACCGCGACTATTTTCCAACGAGGCGAAATCAACGAGAACAGTTTCGTCGGCAATACCGCGCTAGTCGTTTGGTTCAAGAAAGACGATTCAACGAAAACGCTTTTGGAACTCCCCGACGGGGTCGTTCGCGACCCGACTCTATCTTTTGACGCCAAGAAGGTTCTCTTCTCGTTCAGAAAATCAAAAGAAGACGATTACCATATCGCCGAAATGACGCTCGATTACGACCGTCCGACAATCGTAATTAAAGCCGACGCGACTCGCGACGATATTGCCAAAATCAACGGGTTTAAACAACTGACGTTTGTTTCGGGCGCGAGCGATATTGATCCGATCTATCTCCCGACAGGCGAAATCGTCTTCTCCTCCACGCGCGAGCCGAAATACTGTATGTGCAACAGACACATTATGTGCAATTTGCACAAAATGAACGGCGACGGCTCAAACATAGAACAAATTGGGAAGAGCACCCTCTTCGAAGGGCATGCCGCGCTTCTCTCCGACGGTCGAATCATCTACGACCGTTGGGAATACGTCGATCGCAACTTTGGCGACGCGCAAGGGGTTTGGGTCGCCAACCCCGATGGAACGAAGCACGAAATTTTCTGGGGAAACAACACCGCCTCGCCGGGCGGAGTTATCGACGCGAAACCCACGCCCGACGACGATTCCGTCTTTGTTTGCGTTCTCGGGTCGTGCCACGACCGTCCTTGGGGATCGATCGCTTTGATCGATCGCAGACTAGGAGTCGACGGGCGCGCGCCAGTCCTGCAAACATGGCCGCCGGAAACGATCGATTGGGTCTCCGACGCTCCGGCCGCCGATCCTTTCCTCGAAGCGTATAAGTACGACACGTTTTCAAGAACGCCTCGAAAATTTGAGGATCCCTTCCCTCTTGACGACGGATATATTATGGCTTCCGGTCAAACGGGAAACGGAGAAGAAATGGGCGTTTATATTCTTGATCCCGACGGAGGCTCCGTTCTAATCCATACCGACGCGCCAGGTTGTTTTGATCCTCAGCCGATCGCGCCGACAGATCCGCCTAAAACAATCGCCGACCGCGGAGACCAGAACGATCCAAACGGATACTTCCATGTTTCCAACGTGTACGAAGGATTCGGTATGGATAAAGTCGAAAGAGGCGCCGTCAAATATCTGCGCGTCGTCGAATCTCCGGAAAAACGATTCTGGACTCATACGGACTGGCAGGGAAGCGGCACTCAAGCTCCTGGCATGGCTTGGGACGACTTCAACAACAAACGCATTCTCGGAACAGTTCCCGTCGAAGAAGACGGCAGCGTTTCATTCGCGGTTCCTGCGGAAAAATTCGTTTATTTCCAACTTCTCGACGATAATCATATGTTAATCCAATCGATGCGAAGCGGAATTATGGCCAGACACGGAGAAACCAACGCGTGCGTTGGCTGCCACGAAAGCCGCGTCGACGCGCCGACTTCCGGAACGCTAACCGGCGCCGCCGAATCGGGCGTTCCCAAAACGCTTGAACCGTGGTTTGGCGAACCGCGTCTGTTCAGTTATCGCGAAGAAATTCAACCGGTATTCGATAAATATTGCGTCTGTTGTCACGACTATGGCAAACCTGCGGGAGAGACGCTCGTCCTTGCGGGAGACCGCAACGCGGCGTTTAACGCGTCGTACTGGCAACTCCGAACAAAGGGATTTGTTCGCGTTCCCGGAGCCGGACCTCACAACACGTTTGAGCCATATTTCTGGGGATCAACCCAAAGCAAACTTGCCAAGATTTTCCTCCAGGGACACCCGAAGCCTGAAATCGACGTCAAACGCAAAGAGTTGGGCGTTTTTGTCGATAAATCAACAGATCTCGAAGCGTTTTTGCGCGTCGCGACCTGGATCGATATCAACGCTCCGTATTATCCGACGTTCGGCTCCGCTTATCGGGACAATCCGTTCGGGCGTTCTCCGCTTACCTTTGACGAAACCAGGCGATTAGAGGAACTTACAGGGCAAAACGGTCTGGCGCTGGCTCAAAACATACTCTTTGACCGACCGGAACTCAGTCCCTGTCTGAACAAATGGGGCGAGGACGGATCGACTTCCGACGAATATAAAGAAGCGCTAAAACTCATTACGCTTGGAAAAACGCGATTGTCGAAACAAGGACGCGGAGAAGAAGAGAATTTTGCGCCGGTCGCCGACGTCGAAGTCGATCAGGAAAAACGTTACGAGTACTTCCAACTTCGAGCTAAAACAACTCGCGACGCAAAGCTAGAAGGTAAAAAGCTTAACGATCTTGACGTCGACAAACTCGTCGGTTCAACATGGCGCGTCGACTGAACTTATTAGTTGCGCTTAATTAGAAAAACGTCCGGAGGTCTCCCAAGAGATCGCCGGACGTTTTTTTCGACGTCGTTCAAGAGACGTTATTCGACGTCTTCAAGAAGAATATCGCGGATCTTGCCGAGTTCTTCCTCCGTTACGCCAATGGATATCAAATAGTTTTCGAACTTAACGGATAAAGGAACGTCTTTTCCTCCGTAGTTTTCCAGCCCTTTGATCAGTTTTTCAAAATAATCGGCGTGAATATAACGTTCGCCTATTGTAGAAAAAGTCGTCATTTCATAGTCGGCGCAAAGATCGTCGTCGCTTACGCCCAAAACTGCTTTGACCATCATGATCAACGTGCCGGTACGATCCGCCCCGCCCCAACAATGAACGTATGTCGGATAGATGCTTTCGTCGGCGAGAGTTTTAAAAATGTCTCTAAACAAAACCTTTTGTTTGTCGGCGAAAATCGCGTCGTAAGCGCCGATACGGAAGTTAATCCAACGAACGTTCTCGCCGAGAGGAGAATGATAATCCGGAACGTCGCCCCATTCGCTCGGACCGCGAAGGTCAAAGTCGGAACGAATTCCAAGCGTCTCCAACATAAATCGTTTGCCTCCTTCGGTCAAATTAAAATGCCCGTCCATTTCCGTGCCCCGATAAATCATCCCTTTCTTAACGCGCTTGCCGTTTGCCGCTTTCCATCCCCCGGCGTCGCGGAAGTTCGAAACGCCTGGCGCGTTGAACCAGCGCGGCAAATCGGGCGAGGTTGAAAAACTCAGAGAGGGCGAGTATGACGTCGCGGCGGCGGTCGCGTTCAGATCGGAACCAAAAGACTGAATTTTAACGCGCCAATAATAAGTCGTTCCAACGTCAAGGTTTGTCGCTTCATAATGAGTCTCTTGACCGCATTCATATTCCAGACAATTATCAAAATCCGGACTTGTTGAAAGCTGGAGCGTAAAACGCGCGTCGACGACTTCCGGTTTTGTCCAACGAAAACGAACCGGGGTCGGAAGCGAACACTCGACTTTTCCCTCTTTAGCCGACGCGGGGGAATAAGAAGCGTCCCAACCGCGTTCTTTAGGAGTCTTGTATTTCAACACAGCCCATGGCGTAAGAGAAACGACGGCGCCTGATTGCGGTTCTTCCAACGCGACGCCGCTCTTACTCGTATTGGCGACTTCAGTGTTGTCGGCAAGGGAAAACGTCGACGCGACAATGAAAAGTAAAGACGCTAAAACGACCGTCGTTCCTTGCTGAAGGATCGAGCGATTGAAAACAATAGCTCCCATAATGTTCTCCTTTTGCATTTCTTCGTTGTCATATTGCCTTAACTTGCACTTTAACTGAACCGGAGTTCCGTTTAAGATCCCTTGGAATTGCGTTAACGCGCATATAAAGGGTTCCGGAGCGCGAGGGGACGTAAGTAATCGCGTATTTCGAAAACTCTACGCCCGTATTCCAGGGAAAGAGCGCGTTATACAAACGTTCGGAGGCGGAAAAACGATTAGAGTTCCACCGTTGGTCGACGGAGTCGTTCGAAAAAGAATCGTCGTCTTCAAAACCGGTGGCGTTCTCCCCGAAACGCGTTCTAAAACGATTCTTCCGCGTTTGCTGAAACGCGTTGGAACGAAAATCGTTAGAGTCGGGAGAAAAGTCTTCGGCAAAACCGTAAATCTCATAAAACGATTTCAATTCGGAATCGGGCGCGACAACAGCTTCCAAACGTCCAATAGGCTTGCCGTTCACATACTGAAACGTCGCGCCGGTTCCTTCAAAATTGAACGTTCGATTCGGTTCGGAAAGATAAAACCTGAAACGACCTGAACACACTAGTTTATAAAACGTGTTTGCCTCCAGACGAAGCCCCGTGTTTTGCCAACCCCGAGAAACGTCGATTTCGATCGTCGTCCCGTTCCCCACCTCGGCTGTCGGAGAAGGCGCAAGAGCCTCGCCGATCGAACAAGAGTTAAAATCGTAGTCGTAATCGATCCGACCGATGAAGTCGGCCCAATCGTTTTCGAATTCGTTCCAACGGTCTCCTATTGCCTCCGCAAACAGACGATTCGGTTCGTTTGTCAGAGACCAATAGGGAAGCGCTTCCGCTATTTCCCTATATTTAGGGGAATTATTAAGAAACATAACCAACGCCCAACTCCACGAGTAAGTCGAGACGTTAACAAAATCATGCGGTTCAAAATTTAATATCTCGCAGAGCGTCGGAGCCTGATTAGCTCTCACGATTTCGCGTATTTGCCGAAGGCGACCAAATCCTGGCGTCGATTCGTCCGACTTCGGAATTCGCGCGATTTTTATCTCTTTGCGTTTGGGATCCCATTCGTGCAAAGCGAGAAACTCAGCCGATCCTTCGGAAAACCAACGAGGACGCAAATCGCCAAAGATTTCGTGCATTAAGGTGTGAACAAGTTCGTGCAAAAGCAAAAAACGGTTGTAATAACTTATTTTCTGATCCTTGGCGTAAATTCGGTCTCCCATCGAATAGCCGTAGAGAAATCTCGGCTCGCCGTTGAGCGCTCGGATCTCAATAAAAGAATTGACGTCGCTCATCAGAAACGCCTCGACGCGCAAGTCGTCGAAACGAGACTCGTCGATTTTAAAAAAAGCGCAAATGCGAGGAATAGCGGCGTTAAGAGCTTCCGGAATTTGATCGACGTCTTCCGATTTCGAGAGATCGGTATATAAAACGACGCGTTCGCTTTCAATAACCCGAATTCCCAACTTCTCCGCTTTTGCTTCGTCTATTTTGGGAAATTCAGGCCAAGTCGAGCGACAACGCTTGCTCGTCTCAAGCGCTTTACCGCGCAACTCTTCCGACTTCGCCGGATCAAACCAATTCCGAGCGTCGTCGGCTTCTTTGGGTAATTCAAAAAGCATCGTCTCTAATTCCGGCAACGAACCGTCGTTTGTTTCTTGAACGCGACGACGGGATTCGGAAAGCGGACGACCGTCGGAATCTGGGGGAACGCTCGAAATCGTTTCGTCGGCGTTCGTCTTACGTCGCGAAGGAGGAGCGGAAAACGCCGTTTCTATTAAAATGCAAAAGGAAAACGCGAGGACAACGAACGTCAAAAACGCTCTCATTCCGATAATAAAAAAGCGTCGTTCCCAAGCGTCGCTCATCGTCTTTCTCCAATTCACTATCGTATGTTCCCTAAGAATATGGGATCAAAACGCCGTTGCGCTGATCAATTCGGACGTCAAAACGACGACCATTCTATCCTAATCCAAGGCAAAAAACAATATAAAGAAAAAGGGCGAATATTGATGTTTATTAAGACCATCTTATATTTATATTAAGCATTTTAATATCTTGTCAAAACTTTATAAGCGCGTATAATACGCGAGCGTCGCAAACGAGCAGACTAGCGTAGCGCAAACGCGCTTGTCGGCTCCCTTCAGTCAAATTGATTATCTTATTTCCCTCCATAATAACGCCAGGCGAAGAAATAGGACGATAGAGATGAGAATCGCAATTTACGGTTATGGCAATCTCGGTCGCGGCGTCGAATGCGCCGTCAAGCAGAATCCAGACGTCGAACTTATCGGGGTCTTTACACGTCGAGCGCCCGAAACGATTAAAACTCTTACAGGAATTCCGGCGTTTAGCGCGAACGACGTCCTTAATTACAAAGACCAAATCGACGCGCTTATCATCTGCGGCGGAAGCGCGACAGACCTGCCGAAAATGACGCCGACTCTCGCCGAGAGTTTCAACGTTGTCGACAGTTTCGACGCCCACGCCAATATACCCGCGCATTTTGATAAAGTCGACGCCGCCGCGCAAAAATCGGGACATATCGCTTTAATCTCCGCCGGTTGGGATCCGGGTATGTTTTCCCTCAACCGGCTCTATGCTTCCGCAATACTCCCCAACGGAAAAGATTACACCTTTTGGGGACGGGGGGTCAGTCAGGGACACTCCGACGCCATTAGACGCGTTCCGGGAGTCGCCGACGCGCGACAATACACCGTCCCGATTGAATCCGCTTTAGAAGCCGTTCGCTCGGGCGCCTGTCCGGAACTTGCCACGAGACAAAAACATTTGCGCGAGTGTTACGTAGTCGCCGAAAAGGGAGCCGATCTTAACGCTATTGAAACGGCGATCAAAACAATGCCAAACTATTTTGCCGATTATGACACGACGGTTGCTTTTATTTCTCAGGAAGAATTAAATAAAAACCATGCCGAACTTCCCCACGGAGGTTTTGTGATTCGTAGCGGTAAAACCGGGTTAAACAACGAACACAACCATACGATCGAATATAAATTAACGCTTGATTCTAATCCGGAATTTACGTCTTGCGCTTTGATTGCGTTCGCGCGCGCTATTGTTCGTATGCATAATCGAGGCGTTGTCGGCTGTAAAACTGTTTTCGACGTCGCGCCTGCGGATCTTTCTATTCTGTCCCCGGAGGAGCTTCGCGCTCATATGCTCTAATCGTTGAAATCCGTCTTGATCTTCGCGGTCGAAAACACTCGATCGCGAAATTTTCTTTGTCTCTCGTTTTTGTTTTTCTTCGAGTTTTGTCGGTTCCATTAACCGACGCGCGTCAAAGAGAAATCTCCTGGGAAGATTCTTTACGTCCCGATTTGAAATCGATGCTATTCCAAGTAAAATTTAAGGGAAAATAATTTAACTTAACAAGGAGAATCGCTATGTTGGATCGTTGGTTCCAAACGGAATCGCGTCGCTCTTTTTTGAAAAAAGGAATCCTCGGCGCGTCGTTGTTTTATCTGCCAACCAAACTTTATGCGGAATACGAAACAAGTTCGGAAGCGAAAGAAGTGGTTCTTCGTTTTGCCGCTTTTAGCGACGCGCATCTCAAGAAAAACGCCGACTGCGTCGAAGCCGACCGACTAAAACGCGCGCTGAAATTCATGTACGAGTATTCGCGCGAACGGGAATACAAGACCGTCGACGGAATGCTTGTCGCGGGAGATTTCTCAGACAATGGACTCGACGAGGAACTGTTCCTTTTCAAAAAGATCGTCGACGAAGGTCTTCAACCGGAAACGACTTCAATTCTCTGCATGGGCAACCATGAATTTCACAGGGGAACCAAAAAACGATGGGAAGAGATTTTCGATCGTCCGTCGAATAAAACTTACGAAGTGAAGGGATTTAGATTCGTAGGCCTATCTCCGGAAGTTGGAGTGCGTAGAAACAACGGGTCTCACGAGGGAGATTATCTCTACGCTCTCGATTGGTTCGAAAAAGAAATTAAAGACGCATGCGAAGCCGATCTCGACAAGCCGGTTTTTGTCTTTCACCACTATCACGTAACGCCAACCGTCTACGGAAGTCGAGGCGAAGACGACTGGGGAATCAAAGACCTTTACGATACTTTGCAAAAATACCCGCGCGTCGTCGATTTTTCAGGACATTCGCACTACCCGATCAACGATCCGCGCTCCGCATGGCAGGGGCGTTTCACCGCTTTTGGGACCGGAACGCTCAGCTACTTCGAGATGGGAGGCGAGGGAGGACGATACGACAAATTCCCGCGCGGATATCAACGAGCCGCCCAACTTTATATCGTCGAAGTTCATAGAGACAACAGCATCGTCCTCAAGCCGTTTGATCTTATTACCAACACCTTCTTCGATTTGGTTTACGTCGTCGACAAACCCGGCGATATCGACAACTACGCTTATACGGACAAACGCAATAAAACCTCGGCAAAACCCGCTTGGTCAGACGACGCGAAAGCGTCTGTTGTTGATTGCGGACCTACGGAAGTCGCTCTAAAGTTTCCACAAGCGACATGTCCCGACGTCGTCCATAGTTACCGAGTCGATCTATCCAGGCGAATCGGCGACAATTGGGAAAAACGTCCGTCTCAGTATTTCTGGTCGGAATACTACTTTAACGATTGCCCCAAAGAAATGCGCGCCGAACTGATTAATCTGGAGCAGGAAGCGAAATACCGTCTGGAAATCACCGCGCTCAATCCGTTCTTCAGAGAAAGCGAAAAAAGACTGAGCCTGGAAACGGAGACGCCTAAAAGCGTCGTTGATAAGGACGCGCCATTTCCAAAACCCGACGTACTTGACGTCAAATTTGAAAATGGAAAAGCGATTAACAGCCCCATTAACGACTGGAAGCAACAAAAAGAACTCGAATCGTTTGGATCCCCGAGTATTGTGGAAACGGACGACGCAAAAAACAAACACGTTGGAGTCTTTAACGGAAAAGAAGATAGATACAGAATAAAATTCAGCGAACAGGATTACCGTCGTTTAACGCGAGGAACAGTCGCCATTCGTTTCAAAATGGACGAATATCCAACCAAATCAAACGCCGTCGTTCTCGGCAACACGCAAGGCAACGGAACGTCGCTGGAAATCAATCCCAAAACGCAATGTCTTGAATTTTGGGTCGGAATCAATAATCAATACGTTATTTTATCGACGTCCGAGAAGATAGAATTGGGTAAATGGCTCGACGCGTTTGGAACCTACGACGGAAAAGTCGCCGTTCTCTACCTTGACGGAAAAGAAGTCGCGCGCAAAGAGGCCGAAGGGAAGATGACGCATCCGACTCAAGACGACATTCGAGCCTACTGCGTTGGCGCCGATATTACTACGGGAGGAAACGGTTCGGGCTTTTTTAAAGGAAGCATCGCGAGAGCAAGCGTTTTCTCTTGGAGTTTATCTGCGGAACAAATCGCTAATCTGTCAAGATAGTCCCTCCGCGCGACGTTCCGCCACGACCACCGCGTCTCGACAAGCAACGACAACCCGACAAATCGGCGAGGCGTCTATTTGACCTGTCGCGAATTCTAATAGCCGAAATGATATTGAAAGGACTCGTTTGTCGCAAACGATACGAGGCGCTCTGCGGAACGCGCCTTGCCGTTGAAGCGGACGCGTTTTAAAAACGCGTCCGTTCAGTTAATCGACGCGCCGAAACATATCGTCTCGGCGCGTCAAAGGTCATTCGCGGACGTAAACGCCCTTCAACGAGGCGACGTCTTTATCGGTCAAGGCGCCGTTGATTAGCAAAAGCTCGTCAAGTTCGGCGCCAACGTTGATTCTGTATTTCCCAGTTCCGTCTTGTCCGATATTAAGAACGGGGAAACAATCAAAATCGGCGTCGATAAGATCTTCCGGAATCTTAGACGTTTGGAACTTGCCAAAATCATACGAAAAACGAACTTCCTTCGCTTCCCGATCAACAACCAGGACGACGTAAACCCACCCGTCGCAATAATCGATCGGAAGAGGATAGTTGGCGTCCATGCGCTTTCCATCCAGACCGACGTTAAATCTTATTTCCGTCGGACGTAACGCAAGAACATAGCCGGCGGACGCCCCGTTGCCCCAATTCTTATTGGAAAGGATCGCGGGGTCGTCGTCAACGCCGCTTGTCTTCATCCAGAAGGCGGCGGAAAAGCTGGATTTTCCTACCTTGTAATCGGCAATTGAAACAAAACCGTCGTCAAACTGAGCGCCTTTTCCAAAATAACCGTCGACAAAATAAAGTTTTCCGGTTTGTTCGGTCTTGACCTTTCCAAGAGCGTCCTTAATATTGCCGTCAAAGGGAAAATAGGCGAGAACGCGATCTTCGCCAAGAGACGCGGGCGCGGAAGCTTTCCCGGTCGGCGTAGGCGCGACTTCGTGCGAGCGGTGAGGGTATGCGTACTTTATCGTATAAACGGGTCGTTCGCCGGCGGTCACGCCTTCAAAAAGACCGGAAGGAACGCGAGAAGTCCAAGACTCGGGTTGCTTGTCGGCAAGACCAAGCGCGTAAAGCGCGACTGAAGACGTGTCGCGAACGCCCATTTCACCGATCGTTCCTTTTTCGACGCCCGGTCCGGCGGCGGCAAACATGATTTTCTTTTCTCCGTCAGACCAACCGCCGTGGCTCCTTTCCAAACCGCCGTGGTCGGCCGTGACAATGAAGAGCGTCGAATCGAGCATGCCTTGTTTTTTGCAGGCGTCGTAAATTCTTTGAATATAACCGTCGGTTACGTTAATTTGCTTGAGATGCCCTTCGGTTCCGTATCCGACTGTATGCCCCGCGCCGTCGCAATCGTCGAACTGAACGAACAACAGCGTCGGAACGTTCTCTTTAAGGTAATCGCAAACAAGATCGGTCACTGCCGAATCGCCTTTAGCAGTCCCTTTAACGACGCCAAGGTTGTCCTCGATGATACCTATGTTGATAGGATTCCAGTTGCAAAATGAAGCCAGAATCGCATCGGGATTGTTTTCGCGGACAACGCGGAAAACCGACGGAAAAACGCTGTCCGTTGGAAATGGGGTCGACGCCACAATTCCGTTGGTTAGTCCGTGAAATTCAGGCGTGACGCCGTGAAGCATCGAACCCCAACATTGAGCGCTAATCGTCGGCTTAGACGTGATGACTTCATAACTCACCGCTCCGTTCTCGAAAATTTTATCGAGATTAGGCGTGTCGGCTTCTTTAAAGAACGCGCCGCCGCCGTCGACGCCAATAATAACGACGTGGGAAATTTTCTTTCCGCCGTCCGCAGATAAGACTTGGCAGCGCGAACAAATCATCGCGCAAGCGATCGTCGAGAAAATCAGGGAAATACGCAACAAATTTTTCATAGTGTCTCCTTTGCCGTATTTCAAATCAATGATGAATCTTTAACGCAACCATAAAAAACGAAGGTCGTTATTACAGTCTCTATCGACGCGATTTCATCAGACAAACCTATGGAAACGCGTCCTTGCCGCCGCAAGGCGAACTGTTGTATTGTAGCAAGCGTTCGCGCATATTCAAGCGTTTATCAAACTAATTACTGTTTTTACATACCGTAGAACCTGTTTGATACTTGAAAAAATGATCCGTCTCCCAAGCCCGCTAATTCAAAATCTTTTCCGCGACCTTTTGAGGAGCGGTCTTCCCGAACTCTTGCAATCCGCGCGAAAAAAGTTATGCTTAACGTCGAGCGTGTTTTGTCGCGACCAATAAACGCGCGATCCTTGTATTGTCAAGCTCTTGATAGTTATCAAAGAAAGAATTTCAATGTTGCGTCGAACTATTTTAAAAATCGCGTCAAGTCTTTTCACGACGGCCTTTGTTCTCCTCCTGACGCCAGGCGCTAACGCGGCGGACGACGGCGATCCGATAAAGCTCAGGATACTAACTTACAACATCCAAATCGGACGCGCTCCCGGCGGCTCCTACTCCGACCCAACCGCCGCGCATCTCGATAAAACGGCAAACGTAATCAAAACGGCGGCGCCCGACGTCGCCGGTTTGCAGGAAGTCGACTGCAAAACCGAACGAAGCGGAGTTTCCGTCGATCAACTAGGCGAACTGTCGCGGGAAACGGGTTTAATTGGAACGTTTGCGCCCAAGATTAAACTTCCCGGCGGCGATTACGGAGTTGGAACGCTCTCCAAAATTGCCCCAATCCAAGCGCGTTTCGTGCATATGCAGGGTTCCTCGCACACGCGGGTTTTACAAATCCTCGAGTTCGAGCGTTTCGTTTTCTTCAACACCCACCTTCCCTTGTCCCAGGAAAAACGTCTCGCAGCGGTTGCCGTTATTGAAGAAGAGGCAAAAAAATACGAAAAGCCGATTATTCTGGTCGGCGATCTTAACGCCGAGCCGGATTCTCAGGAAATTCAAGAACTGGACAAGAATTGGAAGAGTCTCGGCCCCGACGTTCCGACCTTCCCTTCGCCGGAACCGACAATTAGAATCGATTATATTTTCCTTCGCAACGCGGAATCTTTTAACGTCTTGGAGACCGAGGTCATTCCTGATCCCGAGACGTCGGATCACCGTCCCGTTTTTTGCGTCGTTGAATTTAAATAAATCAGAAACTGAGCGTTAGTCGAGCAACTTTTACCTTGAAGAGGCG
>CAMZEO010000050.1 GCA_947305735.1 uncultured Planctomycetales bacterium
TAGGACAAACGAGAAAAACAATTAAAGAATTAAAAAAGAACGGTTCTAAGGACGCAATTTTTCACATCCATTCATCAAGAGAATTCTTATTCTTAAAAGACGTTTTACTCGCGACACTGCTTCGAAAAAAGTTTCCTAATTTAAAGATTAACATAACGATTCACGTCGGGGACATAGAAACGGTTTACAACAGGATCGGCTTTTTTAGAAAAAAAAGCGTTGATTTATTAAACAAGGTTTTTAATCACGTTTTCTTTCTCGACAACGAGATTAGAGAACAGTTTATTTCGGAAGGTTTGCGCGCGGAATTTTCTTCAGTTTTGTACAATTTCCACACGTTGGAATCAAGCGCCAACGTCGCGCCTTATAATAGCTCCGATGAAAAGGCGATCAAGCTGATTTTTATTGGAGCTATTCATAGAGAGAAGGGCGTCATGGAACTGTTGGACGCCGTTCGGAATCTAGACGAAAAGGTGAATTATCATTTAGATATGTGCGGTATTGTTACGGATCCTTCTATCGAAGGCGAATTTGCCAATAGTACCGGTAAAAATGACAGGATTACCGTCAGCGGTTATGTTACGGGACGAGAAAAGCAGGAGATAATCGAAAACGCCGACGTTCTGATCCTCCCTTCTTACCACGAAGGGATGCCTTTGGTAATCCTTGAAGCGTTGGCGGGAGGGTGCGCTATTATTTCAACGAAGGTTGGCGCGTCAAAAGAGATTTTGGTCGCCGATCAGAATGTAAAATGGGTTGACGTAGGCGATTCTGTTTCGCTTAGAAACGCGATTGAGGAGCTTTATTTTCATCGCGACTATCTGCAAAAAATGAAAATGAGTAATTATCATTTGAGAGAGGAATACTCAATAAGCGGACATATTGCAAGGCTGTGTCAAACGTATGATTCCGAGTATGGGGAATGACGTTATGCAAGAGAGAGTTAGACCTGTTATATTTTGGTTTATAATATTTATTTCGTTGATGCTTTTTCAGACGTCGTATATGCATTTGGGAACTATTACGGCGTCCGCTTCGTTGCTGTTTACGATTGTGGCCGCGTTTCTCGGAAACACTGTTTCGGTAGGACACGTCAAATTATCGTCTGAAACGGTGTTGTTAATTGCCTTTTTAGTTCTGACGTCCATAAACACGCTGGTTAACGGGATTCCCGGTTCTTTCGTTAAGTTTTTGGGCTTGTGCGTTCTATGGATCGTTTTTGCTTCTTTTTGTCCCCCGTTGAACGAAAAGGAGGCGCGATGGACGCTTTGGGCCTTTATGATAGCTTCTGTCGCTTATTCTTTATTGATTATAACGGTCGGCTCGCGGGTCGAGGACGTGAGTTATTTGATTCATTCAAGAATAAGGTTGTTTGGAACAACGTTGGATCCGAATTTTGTAGGATTGCCCCTTATCGTTGGGGCGACGTTGCTTCTCGACCGGATATTCAACGCCAAAAAAAGAGCGTTGTTAGTGTGCATGTATTCAATCGTGGTCGTCGCGATTGTTTACACCGCTTCGCGCGGTAATTTTGTTTCTTTGATGATAAGCAACGGATTGCTTGCATTGTATTTTATTTCTTTGAAAAAACAAAGCGCCGGAAGAGCTATTTTTCTTTCCATTTTGTTAATGATACTTCTCTTGTTGTTGTTTTGGTTTATTTCCACCAGATTGTCCAGCAGATGGGTGAGAATGACGAGTTTGGGAATTGGAGAAGACAACGGTCGCTTCGAGTGTTGGAAAGCGTCGCTGGATTTATGGAAAAAGAATCTTATGCTTGGAAATGGTCTGGGGGGAGTGTTCAGATTGTGCAACTTTGCCACGCATTGCACATACATCCAACTTCTCTCTGAAACTGGAATTCTTGGTTTTATTTTATTTATTTTGTTTCTTTTGAAAAATTTAAAGAGAGCTTTTCGCTATAGCTCGGCGTTGGGATGCGCTTTTTTAGGTTGCCTGGTTCACATAACGTTCCTTGATTCTTTGGATAATCGATGCTTATGGGTTGTTCTTTGCATGATTGTCTTACTGTCCAAATCAGAGTCGCCTATGATGGTTCAAGAGTACGAGGACATTGGATAACAGTATGAATTGCAGGTTTCTTGTACGTTATTCAAAAGCTCCGGTCGGGTTTTTCAATAAAGAATGGATGAAGCGTGGAAAAAGAAGATAAAAACGTTGTGGTTAGCATAATTTGCAACGCGTATAATCACGAAAGATACATACGCGACGCGTTGGAAGGATTTGTGAAACAGAAGACAAACTACGCTTTTGAGGTTTTAATTCACGACGACGCTTCCACCGATCATACGGCGGACATAATCCGCGAATACGAAAAAAACTATCCCGATATTATTAAGCCTATTTATCAAACGGAAAACAAATACTCTCAGCATATCCCAATTAACAGGACTTATCAACATTCAAGGGTGCAAGGCAAATACGTGGCCTTATGCGAAGGAGACGATTATTGGACGGATCCCTATAAGTTGCAGAAACAGACGGATTTTTTGGAAAAGAATCCCAAGACGTCGATCTGTTCTCATCGCGTGAAGAGAGTGAGAGAAGGAAAATGTTTGGGTTACGTCGCTCCAAGAAATCGCGACTGCATTATACCCGTTGAGGACGTCATTTTGGGCGGCGGCTCGTTTGTCGCCACAAACTCTTTAATGCTTCGCGCGGAATGCTATAAGAAATTTCTCCCGTTCAGAGAAATACTTAACTTTGATTATGTCATACAGATTCAGGGCGCGTTAGACGGAGGCATGGGATATTTGAACGATTGCATGGGGTGTTACCGAGTTGGAACGCCCGGATCCTGGACAAGATCAGTTACGTCAAATATCGATAAATACGTTGCTTTCATCGAGAAGATCAAAATGATGCTCGTTGAATTAGATAAAGACACGAAAGGGGCGTATTCGACCTCAATTGAAAAAAGAATTAGGATGTATGACTACGACGTCCTTAATATTCGGGGAAAGTACAAAGAAATGCTGAAAAAACAGTATCGCGATTTGTTTTTTTCCTTATCGTTAAAACGCAAACTTAAAGTCCTAGTCTTTTCAATGTTGTCCAAAAAGAGCGGAGACAATTGAAAATGGACGAAAAACGTCGCTTTACTACGAATTTCTTATGGCGTTTTTTTGAACGATGCGGCGCTCAGGCCGTTTCCGTCGTCGTTTCCATCCTTCTGGCTAGACTGCTTGCTCCGGAGTTGTTTGGAACGATCGCTCTTGTCACCATTTTTATTAACATTCTTCAAGTTTTCGTCGACAGCGGACTTGGAAACGCTTTGATTCAGAAGAAAGACGCCGACGACGTTGATTTTTCCACTGTTTTTTATTTTAACCTGGCGTTTTGCGCCGTACTTTACGCCGCGCTTTTTTTAGCGGCTCCGCTAATCGCTTCTTTTTATAAAAACGACGAGCTTGTTCCGGTTGTCCGCGTGTTGGGATTGACTCTGATTGTTTCCGGAGTTAGAAACGTTCAGCAGGCTTACGTGTCTCGAAATATGTTGTTCCGGTACTTTTTCTTTGCGACGCTGGGGGGCACCGTCGGTTCCGCGTGCGTCGGCGTGACGTTGGCGTATCTGGAATACGGCGTCTGGGCGCTTGTCGCCCAGCAACTTTTTAACGTTTCTGTGGGAACGTTGATTCTTTGGATTGTCGTGAAATGGAGACCTGTCCCGGCGTTTTCCGTAACTCGTCTGAAGGGGCTGTTTTCATACGGTTGGAAACTGCTCGTTTCTTCTTTGGTGGAAATTGTCTATCAAGATCTGCGCCAATTGATCATTGGTTATAAGTATACTCGTTCCGATCTGGCTTTTTATAACAGGGCGAATCAGTTTCCTCATTTAATAACCGCCAATATTAACGCGTCGATTGACAGCGTCCTTTTCCCTACGTTGTCGAACGTTCAGGACGACAAAGCGAGACTTAAAGCGTTGACGCGAAGGGCTATTATGACAAGTTCGTACGTTATGGCTCCCCTTTTGAAAGGGTTGGCGGCGTGCGGAAAGGCCGTCATCGTCCTTGTGCTCACGGAGAAGTGGCTTCCATGCTTGCCGTATTTGGTTATTTTTTGCATAACAAATATGTTTCTCCCCATTCATACCGCTAATTTAAACGCGATCAAGGCTATGGGACGAAGCGATCTTTTTTTGACGCTTGAGATTCTTAAGAAAGTCGTCGGCGTTCTCGCAATACTGCTTACAATGAATCATGGCGTCCTGGCGATGGCGTACAGCTTGTTGGCGACGAACGTCATTAGTCAGATTATCAACTCTTGGCCGAATAAATTGTTAATGAATTATTCATATCTTGAACAGTTGAAAGATATTATGCCCGGAATATTGTTGGCGGTCGGCATGGGATTGGTCGTTTATTCCGTTGATTTTGCCGGATTCAATATGTTGTCCACATTGCTTATACAGATACCTTTGGGCGTCGCTTTATATGCGGCGGGTTCCAGAATATTAGGTCTGGAAAGCTACGACTACCTGACGAACGTTGCGCGGAGCTATTTCAAAGCAAGAGTTAAGGCGGATTGACGCGATCGTTTAAAACGGGAGACAACAGATTGTCTGGAACGGAGGCGTTTAATTCCGTTTCCGGATTTGCCGGTTAATTAAAGCGCGTTAAAAAGAGTTGACAATGAAAAAGCTATTACTTCTCGGCGGTTCTTCTCAGCAGATTGTCGCTATTGAAACGGCGAAACGGCTTGGATACGAAACCGTTCTTTGCGACTATCTTCCCGATAATCCCGGACAGCGCCACGCGGACAAGTTTTATCTTACGTCTACCACCGATAAAGAGGCGGTGCTTAAAGTCGCGAGAGACGAACGGATTAATGGCGCGTTGGCTTACGCTTCCGATCCCGCCGCGCCTACCGCCGCGTATGTGGCTGAAAAGATGGGGTTGCCGGGCAGTCCGTATGAATCGGTGGAGATTCTTTGCAATAAAGACAAGTATCGTCGCTTCCTTGCGGAAAATGGTTTTTGCGCGCCTGTCGCGGTCGGATATGACGCCGTTCAAACGGCGCAAGCCGACATTTCAAGCGGTCAATTTCGTCTTCCGGTTATCGTTAAGCCGGTGGATTCGTCGGGTAGCAAAGGCGTCGGCAGGATTGACGTCGTTGACGAGGCGGCGCAAAAATTGACTAGCGCCATGTCGTTTTCGCGTTCGAAGCGTATCGTTGTAGAGGAGTACGTTGAGAAACTTGGTTATCAAATCGCCGGCGACGGTTTGTCGGTAAACGGCAAACTCGCGTTTCGATATTTTGCCAACGATCATTTCGATCCCAATTGCGTTAATCCCTTCGTGCCAATTTCCGCCTCTTTCCCTTATAATATGCCGAAAGAAGTTCAGGATAAAGCGCATGACGAAATTCAGCGGTTGATCTCGCTTTTGAATATGGGGACGACGACGTATAATTTCGATATGCGTATTGATAAGGATTACAACGTGTTCCTCATGGAGGTGGCGCCTCGCGACGGGGGAAACTATATTCCCGACGTTATTAAATACGCTACAGGCGTTGATTTAGTCGAGTGTTCCGTTAAAGCCGCGTTAGGCGAAACTATCGACGTCAGCTCTTTCGGAAAACCGTCGGGTTTTTACGCTTATTACGCCGTTCACAGCCGTAAAGACGGAGTATTGGATCATGTCGAGATAGATCCTGCGGTAGAGAAGAACAACGTTATTGAGAATCATATTGTCAAGAAGAGCGGAGATCAAATTAAAGCGTTTACCGGAGCAAACACCACGTTGGGCATTCTCATTATGAAGTTTGATCATATGGAGCAAATGTTGCGCATGATGGACTATTCCGACGAATGGATCAAGGTTGTGTTAAAATAACTCAAACCGCGCTATTCGAGTTTGAAACGTCCGATCCAACGCGCGTTTTTCCCCCGCGTTTGCGCGCGCCCCGTTTTACAGACGTCGCGACGACTCTTTTCTCCGCAGGATCTTGGTTTTTTGACGATCTCTCGACTTTAAAACGACCGCGTCGAACCGTAAGGCGGCGCTTTTTCGGTTAATAAACGTCGCGTCGCGTTCGACCGTAATCTTTTTTCGCCGTCGTACCCGGCGACTCTTGATTTTGTGTTATCCTTTGGTACTCTTATATCGAAGGCGCGTCGCGCGCTTTTGCGCATTTTTAATAATTGTTTCGAAGAGATCGACGTTTACTTAACGCCGCCGTTTGGGATAGAGTAATTCCCGGCTAAGGACAGGAGTCTGGAAAATGAGTCTAAGTTGGTTGAAACGCAATCTTTTTTGGGCGAACGACAGTTTGCACGGGAGAAAAATCGGCCAATTCTACGATGATTTGAGGCGTGTTAATTCGAGTTATGAGACAGGTTTTGCAATTCAACAGGAACATTTGCGAGCGCTTTTAAATCATGCGACGGCAAATTCGCAATTTTATCGAGAGACGTCAAATTGCGGAGAAGAGAAGAAGAATAGACAATTGTCCGACTTTATCGTCGTCAACAAAACTGTTTTGAGTCAGAATCACGACAAAGTACGCGTCCCCATCGACAAGATACCCGGGCAAGAAGGAACTTCCGTGCACGTCCAAAGAACAAGCGGAAGCACGGGGACTCCTTTCGCCGTTTTACAAGACACAAGAAAGAGAAACAGAAGGATTGCGGAACTAAAGTTTTATAACGCCGAGGTTGGCGTGTTGTCGCATGAGATGATTGGGCAATGTCGGATTTGGACGAAATGGCAAAGCAAGTCGAAATGGCAGTCTTTCCGAGAAAACATTGTTCCGATTAACGTCGCTAAGATGGACGACGACACGTGCGCATTCTTGTTTGATTCCGTGAGGAGACGTCGCATCGTTCTTTTGAGAGCTTACGCAAGTTGGTACGACGCCGTCGTCAAATACCTGGAAGAAGGAAAGGGAAATCCAAACGATCTAAAATCGTTGAAGGTTTGTTTGTCGTCCTCCGAGGCGTTGAACGAGGAAACGAGGGAGAAGATGCTCAAATTGACGGGCGTTCCTATCGTCGAGGCATACGCCGACGAGGAGGGCGGCGTTCTTGCTCAACAGAGAATCGGCGACTCCAATTATTATTTGAATCACTCAGGTTATGTCTTTGAATTTTTAAAGTTGGACGAAGACCAACCGGCAAACGAAGGCGAACTGGCGCGCGTTGTTATCACGGATTTGTTTAATTACGCGTTTCCTTTAATCAGGTACGACACGGGCGACACGGCAATCTATAGCAAGGGAAACGATAAAAGCGGAGGATGGGTTTATATCGGCAGTTTGTACGGTCGTAGACTTGATTTGGTGCATGACACAAAAGGCGTCGCGGTGCATCCGATGAATTTTGCTCGAATTCTCAAGAACCTTCCCGGAATAATCCAGTGGCAGTTTATTCAAAAAGGCGAGAAAGACTATCTTATTAAACTCAATATGGAAAAAGGATACGACGCCGGCGAAACCGTCGACAGAATTAAAAGCGTGTTGGGCGCCGACGCCAACGTTCTTGTTGAATATGTAAACGATATTCCCGTTTTGGCTTCCGGAAAGAGAAAACCCGTTGTTTGCGAATGGAAGAAATAATAATGATTCGAGTTGTTGACGATTACGACGACGCGCTTGATATTTTGAACTATTACTCGGCGCGTTTGGCGTCTCTTCGCGAAGGTCGCGTCAAGCCGGAGGAAATGGCGAAGAAGTTTGTTTCTTACGGAACGGTTTTAGAAGCGGTCAACGAGCAGGATAGAATCGGTTTTTCCGCCTTTTATCATAACGACAGAGAGGGTAAAAGAGCCTTCTTATCGATGATTGCCGTATCGTCGGAATACGAAGGAAAAGGTTACGCGTCGCGGTTGTTGAACGAGGTTGAATCAATAAGCGCTTCGGACGGGATGGAGATATTGGAGTTGGAAGTTAATGAAAGCAATTTGAGAGCGATCGACTTTTATAAGAAGCATGGATATCGCGACGCCGGTTCTTGCAACGGACGCGGCAGGTTCATGAAAAAAACGTTGAAGTCGACGCTCGTGACTTGAAAGCAAGGTTGCGAAAATGAATGTCCGGACGACGCGCGCGTTTTTACGGAGGTCGTCGCGGCGGGACCGTCTTTTGATTTGTCAAATTGAGCGTTAGCCTCAAAACCTTTTTTTCATATGCGTTAAAATGACAGAGAGAATACTTGTAACGCGATCGTCAATGCCCGATTTCGAGGAGTATTGCGCGGAGATCAGGAAGTTGTGGGATAGCCGTTGGCTGACTAACATGGGGGTGGAACATCGGACGCTTCAGCGCGAGTTGGAAGCTTTCCTGAATTGTCCTCATGTCACGCTCTACACTAACGGACATCTGGCTTTGGAAAATATAATTTCAGCGATGCGATTCCCTCCCGGCGGGGAGGCGATCACCACTCCTTTTACATTTGCTTCGACGACGCACGCTATCGCTCGAAGCGGTCTGACTCCAGTTTTTTGCGACGTTAGGGTCGACGATTATACGATCGACGTCGATAAGATCGAGTCGTTGATAACCAAAAAGACGGTCGCTATTGTTCCCGTGCATGTGTACGGCAATATGTGCGACGTCGAGCGGATTGACGAGATTGCCCAAGCTCATAATTTGAAAGTGATTTACGACGCGGCGCACGCCTTCGCGGTTAAATATAAGGGCAAGTCGTCCGCCAACTTTGGCGACGCTTCCATGTTTAGCTTTCACGCGACGAAAGTGTTCAACACGATCGAGGGCGGAGCCGTTTGCTTCAAGGACGATTCGCTTGTCGAGGAACTTGACGCGATGAAAAATTTCGGGATTTGCAGCCCCGAGCGCGTCGAGTATGTCGGCGGGAACGCGAAGATGAACGAATTTCAGGCGGCGATGGGAATTTGCAATTTGCGACGTCTTGACGGCGAAATATCCAAACGAAAATCGGCGGTCGAACGGTATCGAAATCGTCTGGGCGGCGTCGGCGGACTTAAACTGAACGAACCTCAAAAAGACGTCGAATCCAATTACGCCTATTTTCCGGTCGTATTTGACGGTTTCGGAGCGACGAGAGACGACGCGTTCAACAAACTGGACGAACATGGGATTACCGCGAGGAAATACTTTTATCCTTTAACGAACAGCTTTAAGTGTTACGCGAGTCTTTCGACGTCGGGCGTGGAAAAAACGCCGATTGCCGCGCGTCTGGCGGATCGGGTGTTGACGTTGCCCTTATACGCGGATTTGACGCTTGAAGACGTCGACCGCATTTGCGACGTCATTTTGTCCCTCAAACGGTAGCCGAAGGTTGGTTTTTATGGAAGCTGTTGAAGTCAAAGGAACTCCCGAGAATCGGTCGACCGGCGAGAGTTTTCCAAAAAAGGTTCGAGACTCGAATTTAGAGTTGTATCGAATCATCGTGATGTTGTTGATAGTCGCGCATCATTACGTCGTTTGTTCCGAACTCCCGTCCGTCATACGTTCCTCGCCTCTTTCTTGGAGATCTTTCTTCCTCTTGCTGTTTGGCGCCTGGGGTAAGATTGGCATTAATTGCTTTGTCCTGATCACCGGTTACTATATGTGTCAGTCGCATATTACTCTCCGGAAATATGTCAAATTGTTATGCGAAATCCTGTTTTATAACATAGCAATTTACATGATTTTCATATTGACCGCTTACGAACCTTTTTCCATTAGTTCGTTCGCGTTGAAGTTGATTCCGGTATCGAAGATAGCGACAAACTTTACCAGTTGTTTTGTCGCGTTCTACCTGTTTATTCCGTTTTTAAACATTCTCGTTCGTCATACGACGGAAAAACAGCATATTTACCTGCTATGTCTGACGGGCTTTCTCTACGTGTGTCTTGGAACGGCGCGTCGTGTTAGCATGAATTATGTTTCCTGGTTTATCGTTTTGTATTTTATTGCATCCTATCTCCGTTTGTATCCCAAATCGAGCTTTTCTAAAACAAAACTATGGGGCTGTTTGACGTTGTTTTTTGTGTTGTTGGGCGCGCTGAGCGTCGTTTCGATCGAATTGCTTGCTGAAAAACTCAACTTGCACCCTTACTTGTTTGTTTCAGACTGCAACACTTTTTTGGCGGTAGCCGCCGGAGTCTGCTCATTCTTGTATTTCAAGAATATAAAGATTTCTTATTCTCAACTGGTTAACACTGCGGCGGCGTCGACTTTTGGCGTTCTACTTATTCACGCGAACAGCGACGTCATGAGGAGATGGTTATGGCAAGACTTTCTCGATAACGCGGGCTTTTATAACTCGCCGTTTATGCCGCTCCACGCGATTTGCGGAACGACGGGCGTGTTTGTTGTCTGTATTTTAATAGATAGAGCGAGAATCATTTGTTTTGAGCGTCCGTTTTTCAAAATATGGGACGCCAACGAGCAAAAAATAGTAGGCGCGTACAAGAGATTTGAGGACAAGATTTTGAAGAAATCGGACGTATGCGATTAAGAAAAGGAGCGTACTATGAAAGGCATTATTTTGGCTGGCGGAAAAGGAACTCGCCTATATCCGATGACAAAGGCGGCGTCTAAGCAATTGTTGCCAATCTATGACAAGCCGTTGATTTACTATCCCTTGTCCATTCTGATGCTTGCCGGCGTCCAAGAGGTTTTGATTATTTCCACTCCGGACGACACGCCGCTTTTCGAACGTCTTCTCGGCGACGGCGGACGGTTGGGGATGAAATTCTCTTACAAAGTTCAAGAGACTCCTCGCGGTCTGGCGGACGCTTTTATCCTTGGAGAGGAGTTTATCGGCGACGACGGCGTCTGTTTGATTTTAGGCGACAACGTCTTTTTCGGGCAGAATTTGACGAAATTGCTTCGCAAAGCGATGAGCAACAAGGTCGGCGCGACGATTTTCGGGTATCCCGTGAAAGACCCGCAGGCTTTTGGAGTCGTGGAATTTGACCGAAATCATAAAGTTGTTTCGATCGAAGAGAAACCCAGGAATCCTAAAAGCAATTACGCCGTTCCCGGTCTTTATTTCTACGATAATCGCGTCGTTGAAATCGCGAAGAACGTCAAGCCTTCCGCTCGCGGCGAAATAGAGATTACTTCGGTCAACAACGCCTACCTGGAAATGGGCGAATTGAACGTCACGCTTCTTGGACGCGGAATGGCTTGGCTTGACACGGGTTCTCCCAGCAATATGCTTAAAGCCGCCGAGTTTGTGAAGGCGGTGCAGGATCGTCAAGGTTTTTATATTTCCTGTGTCGAAGAGATTGCCTGGCGACGCGGGTTCATTACGACCGAACAGCTCGTCGCTTTGGGCGAGGAATTAAAAATGACGGAATACGGACAGTACTTACTATCCATTGCGGAGGAAGAACGATGACCATACTTGTGACGGGAGGAGCCGGATTTATCGGTTCGAATTTTGTATTTCTTCTCCTTGAAGAGCATCCGGACTGGAGGGTCGTTTGCGTCGACGCGTTGACTTACGCCGCGAACATCCACACGCTTAATGAAGCGTTTCGATCTCCTAATTTCGTCTTTTATAAAGAAGACATTAGAAATCGCGAAGGCGTATGCTCGATATTTGAAAAAGAACGCCCCGACGTCGTCGTCAATTTTGCGGCTGAAAGTCACGTTGATCGTTCTATCGAGAATCCGGCCGTTTTTCTGGAAACGAACATCATCGGAACGGCGGTTCTGATGGACGCTTGCAGAAAATATGGAATTAAGCGGTTTCACCAAGTGGGCACGGACGAGGTCTACGGCGACCTGCCCCTTGATCGCCCCGATCTTTTCTTCTATGAGGACACGCCGATCCACACGAGTTCTCCCTACAGCACGTCCAAGGCTTCCGCAGACTTGCTGGCCTTGGCGTATTATCGGACCTACGGACTTCCCGTTACGATCAGCCGTTGCAGCAACAACTACGGTCCTTATCAATTTCCGGAGAAGTTGATTCCGTTGATGATTAATAACGCGTTGCAAGACAAGGCGTTGCCTGTTTACGGGAAGGGTCTAAACGTTCGCGACTGGCTTTACGTTAAAGATCACTGCCTCGGGATCCTTGCCGTTTTGGATAAAGGCGGAGTCGGGGAAGTTTACAACCTCGGCGGTCATAACGAAAAAGCTAATATTGAAATTGTTAAGATCATCCTCAAAGAACTTGGCAAACCTGAAAGCCTGATCACCTTTGTGACCGATCGAAAAGGACACGATCAACGATACGCCATCGATCCTTCCAAAGCGATGAAAGAACTCGGTTGGGCGCCGACGACGGCGTTTGCCGACGGCATTAAGCTCACGATTCAGTGGTATAAAGACCATTTGGATTGGATGAGGGAGTGCACGTCCGGAGACTACGCGAAGTACTACGAAGAGATGTACGGCAACCGGTGATTCGACAAAAATCGAGCGTAGAGCCGGGATCGCGACGAGCGTCGAAGCCGGCGGGCTTTGGCGAGGAGGAGCCGCAGAACGCGGTTGCTCCGACGTCGGGCGCGATAAAAAACGTCGCGTTTCCTATAATCGACGCGTATTCGGCGAGCGAGACGAGGACGACGCCCGGCGCGCGAAGATCGATAGTCGGCGCGTCCTTTCCAGGACATTATGCGTCGACGGTTAAAGACAAAGGCGCGAGCGCGATAAATTCTTCGAGCCAACAGATTCCGGAGCGATAGTCGGTCAGTTTGTATCTGTTGTAATCGGCGTCCCATTGCACGCCGACTCTTTGTCTGGTATTGGGCGCGTTTCGACCTTTGTAGGCGTCGTTATCGGAGTCGGAAATGTAAAGCGCCGCGTAATGACGCGGATCGTTTTGGTCGTATCTCGCGTCGTATTCGAAGCCCCAGAGCGTTACCGTGTGCGCCAACGTCAGACGGGAACCCGGATTATTGACGTAGAAACCCAGAGAGATCGTGGATCCGTAGCCTTGATGGAGCAACTCGTCCATTTGCGGCAAGATCGAAGTTGGGTTTTGAGAGGATCCGTAGGAGTAGTATTTTACCAGCGACCAGAAGTTTTCGAGATCCGGATAGAATCCTCCCGAGCCCGGTTCAGGTTGCGCCCAACCCGCGACTCCAGTCGCTTCGTAGTCGCCCGTGAGGAACCATTCGTATCCGTAAAGCGAGGAACTGCCGACGTTGTCAAACGATTGGACGATGTACTCGTAGACGTCGTCCTCGTCGTTGAACGAATATTCGATCCCTCCCGAACCGACGGTTATTGTCGAATTTGCCCAACCCGTGTAGCGCAGGACGTTGGCCGTTCCCGCCGCCCAGCATACCTGCGACTGAGAGTAACTTCCTTTTTCCGCATCGTAATAAACGTCGACCAGAAACGACGAAATCGGATTGATTCCGGGGACTTCGACGACGACAAGATCGTAAATTTGTTCCTCGCCTCGCCCCAAGGCGTCCGCGACTTTCAGCGTTGGCGCGTAGACGGCGTCTTCGTAGCGCTCGGGGAAAAAGTGCGCGGTTGAAATTTCGTAGCCGAGCGCGTCCATTCGCGTCGAAGAGCCGTCGCCCCAGTCGATCGTCCACGTCGCGATTGGATAAAACGAGCATGCGCGAACGGTTAGGACGATCGAGTCGTCTCCGAGCGAACGCGCGTCGACGGAGAAGGACGGTTCGGAAGGCGTGACCGTCAGAACGCTCCGCGCTTCTTCGCTCGTCGTTCCGGTCGCGTCCCGCACGAACAGTTGAAGATAATAGTCGCCGGTCGCGAGACCTAAATCGGGCGCGGAGAGTTCGAAGGATTCGCCGAGTTCGACAAACGAGTCGGGCAATTCGGACGGTTGGACGCCGAGTCGCCAGAAGTAGCGCAGGTTGGTTCCAACGGAACCCGCGCCGGAGACGCGTACGGAACAGTTTTCCTGAACGTAGTAGCGTTCTTGACTTATGACGGCGAGCGGAGCGTCGCCCGGTTCTTCCAGTTCCGCTACGGAAGCGAAAAAATCCGACGCGTCGTAAGACGACGCGTCGAGCGCGAAACGTTCCTCGAGCCTTTCGAGGACCAAGCGCCGATTGCGCGTCGAACGTTCTTTCGGACGCGAAGAAACGCTTTTACGAAGATATTTCCCGATATTCACCGACGGTTCCTCCGCTATTTTATTATTCCGCGACGCGTTGAACGAGAGCGGCTTTACCCATAAGTCCCGATGGGAGAAGTCGGCTGTCGCCGGATTCCCACATCGGGTTGGACGACCGCGTAAAGCGTTTTTCTCGAGGTCGATCCGCGTCGCCGATAAGACGATTGCACCACAAGTTGGCGACGGTAATTCTTAGTTCGTTTCCCGTTTTCCGAATCAGATCGGCGGGGATTTCCACCCGCCAGGGTTTTTGCCACGCGACGCCAAGATCGACGTCGTTAAATACGACGCGCGCCATGACTTGAACGTCGTCGAATTCGAGCGCGTAGTTTCCGTTCGCGTCGAGGTCGGCGTCGACGTCGAACGTCTTTTCGTAAACGGCAAGTCCGGAGTAATAGCGCAGATACGCGTCGTCGCTTTTCGACCAGTCGGTCAGCGAATCGAAGGAGACCGTTTTTCGACGTCCTTCTTCAAAATCGCGGTTGGTCGACGCGTTCTGATCGAAAGAAACGCGCCAGTCGCGGGATAAGTCGACGACGCCGACCGATCGTTTCGGAGCGAAGAGCGCCGACGTCGTCGGCAACGTTTTGTCGCTTTTTGGCGCGAAGACGACGAAGAAACTCTGCGATTGTTCAAAGCCGATTGGAACGACGGTTCGACCGAATTCCTCGCGCGCGTCGTCGACGACGTAACGGCGACCGGAAACCGGATCCCATAGTTCAATTTCCTTGCCGGTTACGCGAAACGCGCATTCCGTTCTTTGGGGCTCGTCCAAACGGTTGCCGACGTAGAACAAGTCGACGTCGCCGTCGACGCGGCGAATCCATCGGACGTCGCCCGTCGATTCAAACTCCGGCTCAATATTGAGTTCGCGCAATTTGTTTTCGACGACGCTCCAACTTGGATAGGTCGCGTCGGGATTGATTTCGGCGTCCAGCTTGACGTTCCAGGGCGCCATGTCGTAAGCTCCGAGCGAAGCGACGCTCGAACCGTCCTCGTTGATCCAAGACGCGTCGGTGACGATCCGAATCGAATCGGAAAGACGCAACGCCGCGATCGCGCCCGCGGGATTGGAAGTTTCGCCGCCGTTGAAGACTTCAAGCGCGACAACGTTGACGCCCGACTTAAGCGCGCGCGTCGGTATCGGATTGACGTCGGGAACGTGGAAATTGTTTCCGGACGCGATTTTGACGCCGTTGATTCTGATCGCGTAGACGTTGTCGGCGGTCGCGCATACGCAGGCGTCGGCGTCCGGTTTGAAGTCTTGCGGAAGTTCAAAAGTTTTCGTAAAAACGCGTCGTTCGTTTGGTTGCGCTTCAAAATAATCCGCGTTCGCCCAAATCCATCGCGCGTCGGCGAGCGTTTGACGGCGGTTGTTGATCGCGGCGGCTCCCGCGTCCGGTTTGGTCGGAGCGGAGTCGCTCGACCAGATCGAATCGACGATCGATTTCAGTTCGGCGTCCGCTCGCGGGTATCCGACAAGCGTCGGCGTCCGCAACGGCGCGTCGCCAATGACGGGAACGCCGGCGTCGACGAGCTCTCGCAACTTGCGCGCCAAGTCGAGCGTCATTTCGGTCGCGTTGGGCAGGACGAGGAGCGAATAGGAGGTTCCGTCTGGGAAAACGATCCGACCGTTTTCTGCATGAGCCGTTTCGACAAGGACTTGCGGGCAACAGGCGTCGAAATTGTAATCGCGTTTGTCCTTGAATTTGCCGTCCGTCAGAGCCGACGAAGGGGCGACAAAAACTTGCGGGGCGCCCTCGCGATCAAGGAAAAGAACGTCGGCGGACGGTTTGCCGCGTTGCAGCAGCGCCTGCGTTCGACTTACGAATTTGCAGAAATCGCCGACGAGCGGGAACCACGTCTCGGTTCGGTCGAAGTGAGTTCCATGGATGCCCAGCGAGAGGCCGGGCGCGTCGTCGTTCGGTTGCGCGCACATGCGGTGAAATACGAGTCGGTTGACGCCCAGACAGAACGCCCAGTCCGCCTGACGTTTCATCAAGCCGGGGTGTTGCTTCCAGCGGTCGTTCGTCGTCGTGAACGATTCGGCGCCGACGATCGAACGCCCGGTCGTATGAGCGCTTGACGCCGCTTCGATTACGCTGAACGTCGTTTCAAAACCGTATCCTTTCGCCCAGAATTCGCACATGGGCGCGTCGGCGGCTCGGAAGAGATAGAGGTCGCCCGCCGGGTTGAGGTCGTACGCTTCAGTCGAGAAGGTCAGACCATGTTTCGAGCCTAACTCCTTCATCAAAGCGACGTTGTTTTCGTAAACCAACTCCTGCGCCGTTCGGCGAAGATCCCAAAGAAAACGTTCTGATTTCTCAACGCTGTCGACGGGAACGCCGAACATGACGGGCGTCCAAAACAGCGGATCGTAGCCTCGTTTTTCTATGAAGAGTTTGCGGAAATTCTCAGACCAATTTTGCGAACTCATCTCCCAACTGTCGTGATGCAACGCCGTAAATTCCGCGACTTGAAAGAGTTTTTCGTTGAACTGCCGGAAATGTTCCCGAATGCCCGACGGTTCGAATTTGTCGCATTCGAGCCCCAACGCGGCTTCCGGCGCGGGTCGGGTCGTCTGACCCGTAAGCCGACGACCGAGCCGGACGATTGTCCAGTCTCCTTCGGGCGCGTTCCAGCGCAGACGTCCTCTCGCGTCCATGCGGTCGGAAATGTCAACGATCGAATCGTAGGGAACGACCGAATCGGCAAGCCGCGCGACGACCGCGGGATTGTCCGAACAGGTTGGAAGATACGGCTTGACGCCGGGAAGAGAAGAGTAGGGCGGTCGATAGAAGAGCGCTTTTTCCTCCCAGTCGGGCAATTTTTCAGAGCCGTTGGGAGTCGGATACGCGATTACGGCGACGTCGCGATAGAAATCGCGCCAAGCGTTTTCGCAAGGACCGAGCGACCCGCGTCCGAAATATGGATCGCGAGGATCCGGTATGGCGAGAACGACGTCGATTTCCATCCCGCCTCTTGCTCGCGCAAACGACGCGCGCAAGTGTTGCATCGAATGTTCCGGATCGATCCAGGGACCGCCGGCGCCGCACCAACCTGGTCCGACGCTGGTCGTCAATTCGATTCCGAGTCGTTTGGCTTCCCGAGTCGCGTCGCGCCAGCAGTCGAACCATTCCGGGGACGAGTAGCGAACGTTTCCTTTAGGACCTCCAAGATCCGCTTCCATGATGATCGCGCGCGCGAGCCCTGCGTTTTTCATGGCTTGCAAGTCCGCTTTCATACCGGATTTACTGATATTTCCGTCCATGAAAAACCAGTAAACGCCCGGTTTGGCCGAGTCGGGCGGATTTTGGAAATCGCGCGCCGCGTCGGCGTTTTGCCCAAACAGGCAAGACGTCGGCGTCAGAGTCAGCGCGAACAATAGAAAAATGGATCCGAGCAAGGACAAGGGACGACTCCTACGCATAACGCGACGTTGACTGGGATCGCGGGCGTCGAAACAACTTACTGGTTGACGCTTTTGAACAGTTTTTTGAACTCTTGCGCGATTTTGCCGAAGAAGCCGAGTTCTTTGGGCTCTTCGGGGGGCAGATCAAGATATTCTTCTTCAACGCGTTCTTGAGTTTTTGTCTCCGGTTTGCGGGACGTTTTTGACATAGGCAAATCGTCCCACGGGGTTGGAAGCGGTTTGGGCTTTTCACGGCGTCGCGTTGGAGACGGTGCGGTCGCTTCAAGCGAGAAATCGTCGCGTTCGCCAATCGCGACGCGCGTAAACGACGACTCGTTCGACGTTTTTACTTGCGCGTCTACCGGCGCTTTGACAATCGGAGGGCGCTCGAGTTCCGGAGCTTGAAACGGCTGTTCCTTTTGTGATCCTTCCCGAGAGTCGGACGACGCGTTCTGATTCGAAAGCGTTTCCGACCGGGGCTCGGACTTCGTCGCTTGACGTCGTTGTTCTTTTTCTTCTTCTTTTGCCGCTACTCGCGACGACGCGAGATTTTGAACCTCTCGTCGCAGGGACTTCTCGTCGGAAACCGTTTTTTGAGGAGGCGTTTTAGCCCGCTCCTCTAAAGTTGGAACGACCAGTTTCGGAGAAACGATCGTAAACGAATTTCGGGACGGAGCAATTAGGACAGGTTCGTCTTGTTCGGGTTCGCTCGGCGCGGATTCATTCGAATCGGGTTCATTCGATTCGAGTTCGTTCGGCGCGGGTTCATTTGACTCGGATTCTTTTGCCTTTTCTACGGACGTCTGTTCTTGAATTTGCTCTTTTTGAGCGACGACGTCAACGTCTATTTTGTCGCGACTCGTTTTTTCAGAAGTCTCAAGCGATTCAGACGATTGAGGATTCGGCTCCGACAACCGATAGGTAAAACTCCCAAAGCTATAAACGGGACGACGCGTCGACGTCGGGCGCGGAGGCGCGTTTCGTCGATCGGGCGATTCTTGCCGCGTCTCCTCGATTCCGACCGACTCGTCCGTCGTTTCCCGCTCCGCTGCCTTGTCGACGATTATCTTCGGTTGCTCTCGCGTCGGTTCGACAAGTTTCGGCGTTTCGTAACCTTCCTTGCCGACGACGGATTGCGGTGCTTCAACGGATATATCTCCGTCGACGTTTTCACCGGCTTGCAGTTCGACTTGCTCCTCTTCGTCGACCTCCTCCGTCCGCGCCTCTTCCGACTCGTCTTCTTCGGCGTTTTCCGCAGTTTCTTCTT
>CAMZEO010000051.1 GCA_947305735.1 uncultured Planctomycetales bacterium
GGAGGGAGATTTGTCCGTCGTAAGCGTCGACGACGTCGGAATTGGTCGTGACGACAACCGAAGCGGTTTCGATTTGCCGCGCGGTTTCGTAGGCGCCCAGGTCGACGGCGGAGCCGACGACGCGCGTCGAGCCCGCGAGGTCGTATTGCGTCGAGACGTAGGAATTGTTCCCCTTGTCGATCGCCTGCGAATTGGGCGCGAGGCGGTAGTCGCCGTTGGCGGCGCCGGCGAAGAGCGGTTTCGACGCGTCGTAGACGTAATTGGCGACGCCGGAGGTCGACGCGTTGCTCCAAGCCGTAAAGGACGAGAGCGAATTGAATCCTCGAACCGTTGGGGAGTTCGCTTTGGACAGGTCGGCGTCCGTATTGGCGGAGTTTGCCGCGACGATCGAGTTGTAGAACTCGTAGGTTCCGCCGTAGAGTCGCGCGGCGCCGCCGGAGTTGGCGGCGACGTTGTTTGAGATCGAGCAGTTCTTAAAGGTCGCCGTCGAGTAGGAGCCGAAGACGGCTCCTCCGAAACTCGCCTCGTTTCCGCGGACGACGCAGTTAGTCAACGTCGCGTTTCCGGCGAGGAAGAGGGCTCCGCCGCGCCGCGCCGAGGATCCGGCAATTTCGCAGTTGATCGCCGTCAGGGTCGCGCCCTGAGCGAGCAGGATCGCGCCTCCGTCGCCCGCCGTCGCGGTCGAAGTCATGCTCGCGGCTCCGTCGACGACGCGCAACGCCTTAATGGTCGCGGTTCCGGCGGTTACGTTGAAGACGCGCGAGTTGTTGTTTCCGCTGATCGTCAGTCCGAGGGTTCCGGTCGAGGCGTCGCGCAGGCTTGTCGCGTCGACCATAATCGTCTTGCCGATCGTCAATTGGGTTCCGGCGAGCGCGATCGTTTTACCTTTGAGAGAGGAATCGAACGTAATCGTCGTTCCGAGCCCGTTGGTTCCGGCGTAGGCGATCGCTTCGCGCAGAGAGATTTGCCCGTCATAAGCGTCGACAATATCGGAATTAGTCGTGACGACGGTCGACGGCGTTTCGTCCAGGGTCGGCGCGGAGATTTCCAGATCGTAATAGCCGGTTCCGTTCTGATAATTGTAGACGTAAAGATAATAATCGCCCGCCGCGAGCCCGTTCAAAGAGATTCTTTCGGTTCCGGACGTGGCGTTGGAGTAGGAGACTTCAGAACGGGAAGCGTCGTACAATATGATATCGAAATCCGCGTCCGAACGATGCGAATAAGTTACCAGGACGTAGTTGTCCGTCTTTCCGACGCCGGCGATAGTAAACTTATAGTAGTCCTTGTCGGCGCCCTCGTGAATGGAAGCTTCGTAACTATTGACGCCGGAGAGCGTTCCCAAGTCGTAAGCCGTCGCGAACGAGTTGTTGAACTCGAACGCGTCGGGATCGACGGACGAGATTTGCGACTCGCAGGCGCCCAGATCGACGACGCCGTCGAAAATACGCGTGTTGCCGTACAAGTCGTACGACGAGATCACGTAGGAGTTGTCTCCCTTATTGATCGCCTGGGAATTCGCCGCGAGTTGACGTCGACCTCCGTCGTTGAATTCCACGAATTCAAAGAGCGGAAGCGAGGAATCGTAGACGTAGTTGACGACGCCCGAGGTCGACGCGTTGCTCCAATCGACAAAGGACGAGAGCGTGTTTCTGGCGTTGGCGGTAGCCGTCGCGTCGTCATAGAGCGCGACGTCGACGCCGTTCGGCGCTTCGTTGACCGCGACGATCGAGTTGTAGAAGACGCAGGAACCGTCGTAGATATAAACGCCTCCTCCCGCTTCATTGGCGCTATTATTGGCAATCGTGCCGTTAAAGACCGTCGTTTCGCTGTTCGACGCCGCGTAAAGCCCGCCGCCGTAACAAACGGCTTCGTTATTGACAATCTCGCTGTCGCTGATCGTCAACCAGCCGTCCGAAGTCGCGATTCCGCCTCCAAACGCCGTCGCCGCGTTTTGGAAAATCCTGGTTCTCTCGATCGTCGCGTCGCCGTTTAAATACGCCTCGACGCCGGCTCCGAAAGCGGCGCGGTTGCCGAAAATCTGGCTGCGCCCGATCAAAAAACTGCCTCCAACGGCGCAAACTCCGCCTCCGTAAGAATCGTCGGAAGAAGCGGAGTTGTAATCGATCTCGCTGTCCAGGATCGTCAGGTAGCCGTCGGTCGTCGAGTTCGATTCGAAGTAAATTCCGCCGCCCATAGATTCCGCGTTGTTGGAGCTAACGAGGCAGTTTTCGACGGTTACCTCGGCGTCTCCGGTCGCGTAAATCCCTCCGCCCGCATAGGCGGAGTTGCTGAAAAACCAGCATTTTTCAACGGTTAACGATCCGCCGTCGACGTAAATTCCTCCGCCGTTCCCGCTCGCGCTACCGTTGATAATTTCGACCCCGTTTATTTCCACGTCGCCGCCGGAAATAGTGAAGACGCGCGATTGGAAATCGGCGTTGATCACGACGCCGGGGTATTCCTCGTCGTCGCTCCAGAGGGACATGGCGTTGATCGTCAGCGATTTGTTAATCGTCAACGGGGAACCGGCGAGGGTAATCATTCCTTCTTCAAGGGATGAAGCGAAGGTAATCGTCGTTCCGAGCCCGTTGGTTCCGGCGTAAGCGATCGCTTCGCGCAGGGAGATCCAGCCGTCGTATTCGTCGACGACGTCGTCGAACGTTGTGACGACGGTCGAGGGCGTTTCGGCGGTCGTTCCGTCGGTGGAAACGGGGAACGACGCGGTCGCTGTCGCAATTCCCCCGTAGTCTCCGACTCCGAACGCTTTGACGCTCAAATAGTAGCCGAGATCGTTTTCCGACGGGACGTAGGAACTCCCGTTTGCTCCGACAATCGGCGTCTTGACGAAATCGGAACGCGTTCCGCGATACCATTGCCAGGCGACGTCGGCGTCGCCGGGCGAGACGGACGCGCTTAGAGCGGTTCCGATCAAGGGTCTGCTCGCGGACAGTTGGACTGAGTTGATTTCCGGAACGACCGGCGCGTCGGCTTCCGGCGCGCTGATCGTCAGGGTATACGGATAGGGTTCGTCGAGCGTTTGGTAGTTGTAGATTCGAACTTAACGTAATAGGTCCCGGCGGGCCGATTGGCGAGCGAAACGGTCTCTTCGCTCACGTTGAGAACATATCGGTAATCAAGCTGCGTTTGATCGGAATCGTAGACGCCCAGATACAGACAGTGCCGATCCGGGTCGCGTTCGTAATTGACTCTGACAAAGCTGTTTTCGTCGCCGGTTGTTCCGATGGTGAACTGATAGTAGTCATAGGAGTCCGAGGCGGCGATATAGACGTTGTCGAACGCGTTTGTTCCGCTCAAAAAACCGAGGTCGTACGCGTTGGAGAACGAATTGTTCGGCTCGAACGGGTCGAGTTGATCGTCGCCGGGCGACGTCGAGATCGTATAGGCTCCCAAACTTGCGTAATCCGTGTAATGAAGCTCTCCTCCGACGCAGCTTCCGGTTCCCGCCACTCCAAGATAGTAGCGTCCGGGCGCGAGGGTCGACGCGTCGATGGACGCGTAGAACGTATCGAGGGGATCGTAAGTTTCGATCAGTCGTCCTAACTCGTCGTAAAGATTGACGAGCGCGTCGAGATTTGTGACCGTGTCGACGCCGCCGACGGTAATCGTCGTCTCTTCTCCCGAAAGGTCGAACGAGAAGAAATCGACGTCCGTGCTGCGTTCGATAATTCCGGAGGCGAGAGTCCCCTCGACGGCGAAAGTCAAGGGGGTGGCGGCGTTGATAATGTCGCCATGATCGTCGGCGCGATAGCCGAACCCGTTTTGAGTCGTCAAGATGGCAAGATCGTCTTCATGGTTGCTGGCGTCGACGTATTCGCCTTTGGACCACTGAGTGATATCGCCTTGATAACCGGTTCCCATATGAGGAGCCCAGCCGTTGGCGCCGTTGTAGTATTCGACCTGAGACGTTCCGTCGTGACTAAGCCCGAGAGTGTGTCCGACTTCGTGGGTGATGCAAGCGGCGACGCTTTTCGGTCCGGAGACGTTTTTGGGGAAGATGTAGCAAGGCGTGTCCGTGCTCCAATTGAACGACCCCACGTAAGCGACGCCTCCGCAAGTTTCGTTGGCCCAGGCGTAATACCAGTCGTAACATGAACCTCCAATCGCCGCGCGGATACCGTACTCGACGTCGTTCGCCCCGTTCTTCATGAGTTGCGCCGACGTCGGTTGCTTTGTCGTCACGTTGACGTTAAAAGGAATGTAGTCTTCGCTGACGCGGTACCAGATTTCGTAGATATTGCGCAATTCCTGATTGGAAAAACTTCCCTCGTCCCCGTCGACGTCGTACGCGGGCGTTACGATTTCGGCGCCGTTGTTCCAGGACGATCCCGAATAAACGCTTCCGTCAAAATCGAGATAGATCGTATAGGTCGATTCCGGACAACTGCTAAGGTTGAACACGAAATCTTGCGAGAGGGCGTCAAGATTTTGACCCGCGCCGGTTAAGAGCTGGTCGATCGTGTCTTTAAAGGCGGGATACTCCTCGACTCCCGTCGATTTCGCGTCGGGTTCCGAATAGCCGGGACAACTGAAGCAACCGACCGCTATCGGGGCGAGGGTTTCCGGTTCAAGTTCTTTCGCCGCGTAGAACGATTCGGTCGCGAGCGCCAGGTTTTGGACGTCGTCGACGTTCGCAAAAGGAGAAACGGCGCTTAGGAGAGAGCGGGTTTCGAGAGTTTCCATACGCAACCGCGTCGTTCCGGGCGCGCGACGTTTTCCGTCGCCAGACTTCGCTCGTTTCGTTTCGATCGCGTCGGTTCCGTTTAAATCGCGGCGACTCGCGCCGATACCGTCGTTGTTAAAAAACATGACGTTTTCCCCTATTTTTTGTTTTATGATGAAAAATAACTATTTCCGACGAGGCGTTCAAAGGCTCCGACGGTCGTTCCGGTTGTCGCGAAATCGCGCGGCGTTTCGCAACTTCCCACTAAAATACAGTATGCGTATTATTCTAGTATGCATTGTTTTTTTGTCAATCTTTTGGACGATCCTATCCCGAATAATTCGTTATTTGCCTCAATTTTCTTTATCTCGGTTTTTTCGTTATGGAAACAGATTGCATTTTGACGTTGATTTAGGCGTTCCGGACGTTTTCGTAGGGAATAATTCCCGAGTCCTTGTCGAAGTCGCGAACAGACAAGGGCGCGAAGGATTCTTTAAAGGCGGAAGATTTGAAAACGCGCGCGTAGCGTCGTCTTCAAATCGACGCTTTGCGCGTCAGCGCGTTCCCGCGATTAACCGCGTCGTTTTTCGTTCGACGTTTTGCCGATTCTTTCGGAAAGAAACCGCAAAAATTTCAAAATCCCTCTTTTCAAGAATTCCGCGTCGGTTATAATTTCGATCGCAGAGCCGAAGTGGCGGAATTGGCAGACGCGCTAGGTTCAGGTCCTAGTCCTCGTAACTGGGGGTGAAGGTTCGAGTCCTTTCTTCGGCATAGAACGCAAACGCGGAGTTTCGAGCAATTGTTCGGGAGCCGCGTTTTTTTGTTTTATTTCTTCGCGCTCCGTTTGAATCGCGGCTTTCGACTTCTTCAATCTAAAATTCTTAAAAAAAAACGCGCCCCGTATTGTCTACGCGCGTAAAAGAATGTAGAATACGGGGAACCGGCCGTTTTCGTTTCGACGCGGAACGGTTCGTTCGGGCGCGTCCGTTTTTGCGCGGACGCTTGACGGTATCGACGACGAGCGCGTTTGAGTCGCGTTTCGACGACATAGATTCGCTTTTAACGATGGAGAAATATTAATGAAACGAGCTAAGATTACGGTTATCGGCGCGGGCAACGTAGGAGCGACCTGCGCGCAGTACTGCGCAATGGCGGGTTTGGGCGACGTCGTTCTTCTCGATATTCCGCAGACGGAAGACATGCCGAAGGGCAAGGCTCTCGACATGTTCGAGGCGTCGCCCGTTCTCGGTTTCACCGCGAACGTGACGGGCACGACCGATTACGCCGACACGGCGAACAGCGACGTTGTCGTCGTGACCGCCGGCGTTCCTCGCAAGCCCGGCATGAGCCGCGACGACCTGCTTAAAATCAACGCGGGCATCGTCGGCTCGGTCGCCGAACAGATCAAAGCGAGCAGTCCGAACGCCGTCGTGATCGTCGTTTCCAACCCCGTCGACACGATGGTTCAACGCATGCTCGACGTCACGGGCTTTCCGAAGGAACGCGTGATCGGTCAGGCGGGCGTTCTTGACGCGGCTCGTTTCTGCGCGTTTATCGCGATGGAACTTAACGTTAGCGTCGAAGACGTTCACGCGATGTTGTTGGGCGGTCACGGGGACTCCATGGTTCCGCTTAAGAGCTGCGCTTCCGTCGGGGGCGTTCCCGTGACGCAACTCATTCCCGCCGACCGTCTGGACGAAATCGTCCAGCGCGCGCGCGTCGGCGGCGGGGAAATCGTCAATCTTCTTAAGACGGGCTCCGCGTACTACGCTCCCGCCGCTTCGACCGCGAAAATGGTTCAGGCGATCGTCCGCGACGAGAACCGCGTTTTGGCGTGCGTCGCGTTCTGCGATCGGGAATACGGGGTCGGCGGCTTTTACGTCGGCGTTCCGGTCGTTTTGGGCGACGGCGGCGTCAAGAAGATCGTCGAAGTTCAGATGACGGACGAAGAAAAAGATCTCTTCGCGAAATCCTGCGCGGCGGTCAAGAAGAACGTCGAGGCGATGAAGGCTCTCGTCTGATTTTTGTTTTCCAGCTTTTGAAGCGCGATCGTCGACGAGCCCGAATCGAACGGTTCGGGTTCGCGGCGTTTGCGTTCGGATTTTCTCCCGATGAGCTCCAATCGCGGACAGTTCTGGCTCGCGCTCTTTTCGGGCGTTTCGGCGGCGCTTGGAACGGCGTTGTTTTTCGCGTTGAAGCCGTCCTGGTTCCGGATCCCTCCCTGTCCGTTTCACGAAGCGACCGGGTTTTATTGTCCCGGTTGCGGTTCGACGCGCGCGCTTCAGAGCCTCCTTCGGGGCGACGTTCTCGGAGCGTTTCGTTATAATCCGCTCGTCGTTCCGGGACTTGTCGCGGTTCTTTATCTCTATGCTTTGGAGTTGTTCGATCTTTGGCGCGGCGAAAGTCGAAGCCGCGTTTCGGTTCTTTGGATAGGTCGCGCGGCGCTCGCCGCGTCGGCGGGATTCGCCGTCCTTCGCAATTTGTCTTTTTGATCGGGATTTTGCATCGTTCTTTTCAAAGCGATTTTTTCGCCTCGGGGATAACGCCTCCGCGCTTGTTCGGGACAGACGCAATGGAAATCGCAGCCCCTTTCGTTTCGACGGTCGTCTTTTTAAATTCGAGCGTTTCCGTTTCTCCGCCGACGCCCAGGTTTTTCCCCTCTCTCGCATAACGGTCTTGCCGTATTGTAAAGAGACGCGATTTGTCGCCGCGGCGACGAAGCTTTCCTAAACGTTATACCTTGAATCCGCGCGCGTTTTTCCTGACAAACGCGACGCGAAACGGGTCGGCGTCTTCGGCGTCGTTCGGTTCCGAAAAGAACGGCGCGGGTGTTCTCGATCGAAGACTTCAAAGAGTTCGGGTCGAAAAAATGTTTTTTGTCAAAGTTCGTTTTTTGTCGAGAAAAACGACGATTTTTGTAAAAATTTTACGGAAAATCCGATTTTTTTGACCAGAATTCTGTAAAAAAGGGACATAAGGGTTGACTATAATCTTGAAACGTGTCAAAATGAAACGAACACTGCGGTTGAGTCTCGGGACGTCGGATCGAGCGCTTAACGCGCGGCAATTTTTATCAATTCCCGTTGGAAATTGCTCGATAAACCGCGATAAAGGCGGACGGGGACGAAGTCTGGGACTCGGTTTCAACGGGCGGCTTATTCCCGACGATTGGTAAAACTTCGTTTATCGGCGCTTCCGTTAAATCGGCAAGCCTTGCCGCTTCCGCCGAACCTTGGAGCGCGCAAAACTATTCCGACTAGTTTCCAAAAGCATTCCGTACGTTTTTCCCCGCGTTTTCCGGCGTTTTTTTGTCGGAGGACGTCGGCGTCGAGAAATAATCCGGTTTTTTACGCTATTTTAATCGCGCTTTTTCGCCTCCGACCTTGCTTTTGTAGCGCGTCGGCGAAAAGCGTCGCGGAAAAGGTCAGGAAAAAGGACGAATCCGCGTTTACTTTGTTGAAAAAACTTTCGCGCGAATACGAGAGAGAGCATAGCTCGTCGGATTGGGCGTGTCGACCTCGCGTTTACCCCCGGAGATTTGAACTACCATTAGGAGGATTCATCGTGTTTTTTAACCGCAAGGACCTTAACAAATCGGGTAATACCCGCCGTTCTTTTTTTGGCGTCCGTCAAGCGACGACGGAAGGTCAATCTTCGACGTCCGCTTTGAGATCGCTCTTACGCCTTGAAAATCTCGAAGACCGCGCTCTTTTAAGCGTCGCCCCCGCGTTGACGGGATACGATTTTGACCAAAACGCTCCTCTTGTCGCCGAAGTCTCCTACGAAGCTCCGATTTCCGTTCCCGACTTGTCCGTTGTCGTCGCGTCCGAAGCGCCGGCGCCTCTGGCGACGACCGCGACTTACGACGCCCACGACCTCGCGGCGATCAACGCTCTCGGTCTGACGGCGACGAGCGACGGCGTCGTTTGGAACGCGGACGGAAAGCTCGTCGAGCTGACTTACGCCAACGCGACCAGAACGTCGATCACGCTGACCGGTTGCGAGGCTCTTACGAAATTAGACGTCTCCGGTTGCCCGAAGTTGCAGTCTTTGTCTTGTTATAACAACGCGCTGACGACGCTCGACGTCTCCGGTTGCTCGAAACTCGCGTCGCTTTCGTGCTTTAACAACGCGCTGACGACGCTCGACGTTTCGGGTTGCGCGAATCTTGCGGCTCTCTCCTGCCTCAACAACGCGCTGACGACGCTCGATCTCTCGAACAACGCCGCGCTGACGTACCTCTATTGCGACGGCAACGATATCGCTTCGCTCGACGTTTCCGCCAACTCTCGTCTTGGGTATTTGCAATTCGATTCCGCTCTTGAATCGATCACGCTGGGCGGTCAGGAGGGCGCCGTTTCGCTTTGCGTCGTCAATTCCGACAATTGGACCGATCTTTCCGTCGTCGACGCCGACGACGTTCAGCTGGAAACTTCCGCCGACAATGTCGGCAGCGTCGTTTCCGTCGCCTGCGATCGTCCCGCGCCCCTTGCTTTGTCCTATTCCAACAACGGCGATCTTGTCGGAAAGACTGTGGTCGACAGAGTTCAGGTCGTGACCACGCTCGACGACGTTGTCGACGCGACGGACGGATTCGTCTCGTTGCGCGAGGCGATCGTTTACGCCGGAACCAACGAGAATCCGACGATTACCTTCGCCTCGGCTCTCCAAGGCGGAACGATTACGCTTTCGAGCGAGCTGACGATTTCCAAGACGCTGACGATCGACGCGACCTCCTTGCGCGACGCGGAGACCGGAGCGCTCGGAATTACGATCAGCGGCGCCAACGCGACGCGCGTCTTTAACGTCGCGGGCGGAACGACGACGCTTGAGTGTCTGCGTATTGCGGACGGCGCGGCGAGCGCGACGTCGACCGGCGTCGACGGCGACGGCGGCGCGATTTACGTGGCTCAAGCGGGAACGCTGACGGTCGTCGACAGCGAAATTACCGGCGGTTCGGCGCGTCGCGGCGGGGCGCTCTTCCTCGCGGGCGAGGCGACGTTGACGAACAGCGTTCTTTCCGGCAACGCGGCGTCCTTCGGCGGCGCCGTCTTTGGAACGGGCGCGACGGGAACCTTTTTCAACTGCACGATCGCGGGCAACGTCGCCTCGACCAACGGCGGCGGCGCGCGTTTCAACGGCGGAACTTACGAGTTCTACAATACGATCGTCGCGGGCAACGAGTCGACGGGCGCGGACGCGGATCTTTCCAGCGCGGGCGCCGCTGTGGTTCGCGGATTCAACGCTCTTTCGTCCTTCTCGGGCTGGGGCGACGCGTTGGGCGGCGTCAACTTCGTCTACGACGCGTCGGCTCCCCTTTTCGCCGACGCCGCGAACGGCGACTACAGCCTCGCGTATAATTCTCAGGCGGTCAACAAAGGAAACGACGCTTACGCGACGGTCTTGACCGACCTTGTCGGAAACGCTCGTAATTTTGGCGGCGCCGTCGATCTTGGCGCCTACGAGTACCAGGCCGACGCGCCTTCGACCATTGTTACGACGCTCGAGGACGTCGTCGATTCTTGCGACGGCTTGATTTCTTTGCGCGAAGCGATCGTCTACGCCGGAAATGACGGTTTAGGAACGACGATAACGTTCGACCAGTCCCTTAAAGGCGGAACGATCACCCTTGTCAACAACGAACTGAAAGTAACCAAATCGCTGACGATCGACGCGTCGGATCTTTACGACGCCGAGACGAAAACTCCGGGCGTCGCGATCGACGCCGACGGGAAAAACCGGATTTTCTACGCGTCAATTGAAGCGACCGCCGGCGACGAGACGACCGACGCCAAGGACGCGTTCGTACTTAAGGGCTTGACGCTGACCGGCGGTCGCGCGAAGAACGGCGCCGCGATTTACTCCGACGGCGTCGCGCTCGACGTTCAGGATTCCGTCGTCGCGGACAACGCCGCCTCGCAATATGGCGGCGCCTTGATGCTGGCTCGTTTCGGCGGTCTTTCGACGTCGTTGCGGAACGTCGTCTTTACCGGAAACTCCGCCGGAGTCGACGGCGGCGCCGTCAACGCGAACGGCGCGGGCGATCTCAGTCTGACCAATTGCGCGTTTGAATCCAACGCGAGCTCCGGTCTCGGCGGGGCTTTGTCGGCGTATCAGGCGAATAGCGTCGTTATCAACGGCGGTTCCTTCCTCCGCGACACGGCCGGATCTCGCGGCGGCGCGGTTAGGATCAGCGGAGTCGCCCAAAGCGCGACGATTACCGACGTCTGCTTTACCGACAACGCGTCGAGCTGAAACGGACACTCAATTTATATCGACGGATCATATCTGGCCGTGTTCGGATACGGCTTGTTCGTGAACTCGGGGAGAGCTGACGGCGGCGCTATTTACGCGAGCGGCGGCGTCGCGACCGTTTCCAACGTTTCCTTTAGGAATAACGTCGCGACGACGAACGGCGGCGCGCTCTTCGCGCAAGGCTCCAGAGCCGACGTTTCGCAATGCGTTTTTACGGGCAATAAAGCCGATTCCAAGGGCGGCGCGACGTATCTTTCTCCCGCAAGCTCGACGGTTTCCAACTCGACCTTTGTCGAAAACGTCGGCGGCGACGGGGGCGCCGTTTACGTCGGCGGCGATTCGATCGGCGTCGTCGGTTGTTTGTTTGACGACAACGTCGCGACGAAGAGCGGCGGCGCGCTCTACGCCGCGGGCGGCTCTACTTACGAAGTCAATGTTTCCGCTTCGACTTTTATCGGGAACAAGGCGACCGGCAACGACGGCGGCGCCGTCTATGCGCGCGGGGGGACTTATCTCTTTGACAACGCGGCTTTCGCCAAAAACGAGGCGGCTTCCCGCGGCGGCGCGATTTACGGTCAAGGAACCGGAACGATTCTAAACTGCACGATTGCGGACAACGAGGCGGTTGCCGGCGGCGGAACCTACTCGGCGGGAACTCTCTCGTTCCGCAACGCCATCGTCGCGCTCAACGTCGCGCATAACGACGCGGACGGCGGCTCCGGCGCGGATAGCGGCGCGGACTCTGGATCCAGCTCCGACGCGGAAGACGTCGCGGACGCGAGCGACGTCGCGGGAACCGGAACCATTAACGCGTTCAACTCGCTTTCGTCCTATTCGGCGTGGAGCAACAAGTCGGCCGAGGACGTCGTCAACTACGTTTACGACGCCGCGCGACCGCTCTTCGTCGATTCCGCCAACGGCAATTATCGCCTGGCGGAAGGCTCGCAAGCGACCGACAAAGGAAACGACGAATTCGCGACCGCGACGGTCGATCTTGACGGAAACGTTCGTATTTCCGGAACCTGCGTCGATCTCGGCGCTTACGAGGCGCAAAACGAAGCCGTTTCGACGGTCGTCACGACGCTCGAGGACGTCGTCGACCCGAACGACGGATTCGTCTCGTTGCGCGAGGCGATCGCCGGCGCCGGAGCCTTCGGACTTGAAGCCAAGGTGACGTTCGCTCCTTCGTTGAAAGGCGGGACGATAACGCTTTCGAGCGAACTGGCGATTTCCGAGGCGCTGACGATCGACGCGACCTCTTTGCGCGACGAGGAGACCGGAGCCCTTGGAATTACGATCAGCGGCGCCAACGCGACGCGCGTCTTCAACGTCGCGAGCGGCTCCTTGACGCTCGCCGGTTTGCGGATCGCGAACGGCGCGGCGAGCCCGACGTCGACGGGAACCGACGGTGACGGCGGCGCGATTTACCTGGCCAAAGGCGGAAATCTGACGATCGTCGACGGCGAAATCGCCGACAGTTCGGCGCGTCGCGGCGGGGCGCTCTTCCTCGCGGGCAAGGCGACGTTGACGAACTGCGTCGTTTCCGGCAACGAAGCCGCTTTCGGCGGCGCCGTTTTTGGCGGCTCGTATTCTTCCGGAACGTTCGCGAACTGCTCGATCGCGGGCAACGTCGCGACGAGCAACGGCGGCGGCGCGCGTCTCTACGACGGAACTTACGCGTTCTACAACACGATCGTCGCGGGCAACGCGTCGAACGGCGCCGACGCCGACGTTTCCAACTCAGGAAACGCGACGGTCAACGGGCTCAACGCGCTTTCGTCCTTTACGGACTGGACCAACGCCACCGCGGCGGACGTCGTCAATTACGTTTTCGACGCTTCGGCGCCGCTCTTCGCGGACGCCGCGAACGGGGATTACCGTTTGGCGGAATTGTCGCAGGCTCTGGACAAAGGAGACGTCTCTCTCGTCGCCGCTGAATTCGATCTCGCGGGCAAGACTCGCGTCGTCAACGGTTTCGTCGATCTGGGCGCTTACGAGATTCAAACCGAAATCGCGTCGACGGTCGTCACGACGGTCGAGGACGTCGTCGACGAATACGACGGCTTGATTTCGCTGCGCGAAGCGATCGCTTACGCCGGAACGTTGGGGCTTGAGACGACGGTGACGTTCGATTCCTCGTTGCAAGGCAAAACGATCGCGCTCAAGAGCGAGCTGGAAATTTCCAAGTCCGCGACGATCGACGCGACGGCTTTGCGCGACAAGGCGAGCGGAGCGCTTGGAATTACGATCAGCGGCGCCAACGCGACGCGCGTTTTTAACGCGACCGACGGAACCGTAACGCTCGCGGGTCTGCGTATTGCGGACGGCGCGGCGAGCGCGACGTCGACGGGAACCGACGGCGACGGCGGCGCGATTTATCTGGGGCAAGCCGGGACGTTGACGATCGTCGACAGCGAAATCGTCGGCAGTACGGCGCGTCGCGGCGGGGCGCTCTTCCTCGCGGGCGAGGCGACGTTGACGAACTGCGTCGTTTCCGGCAACGAAGCCGCGTTCGGCGGCGCCGTTTTCGGCGTCGGCGCGACCGGAACGTTTGTCAACAGCACGATCGCGGGCAACGTCGCCTCGACCAACGGCGGCGGCGCGCGTTTTTACGGCGGAACTTACTCGTTCAACAACTCGATCGTCGCGCTCAACGAGTCGGAGGGGGCGGACGCCGATCTTTCCAACGCGTATTCCGCGACGATTAAAGGAATCAACTCGCTTTCGTCCTTCTCGGCCTGGAGCAACGCGCTCGGCGGCGTCAACTACGTCTACGACGCTTCGGCGCCGCTCTTCGCGGACGCCGCGAACGGCGACTATCGTCTTGCGAACGCCTCGCAAGCGATCAACAAAGGGAACGACGCTCTCGCGACGACGGGGACCGATCTCGAAGGGCGCGCCCGTATTTACGGAGCTTCCGTCGATTTGGGCGCCTACGAGTATCAAACCGACGCGCCTTCGACGGTCGTCACGACGACGGCGGACATCGTCGATCCTCGCGACGGCTTTATCTCCCTGCGCGAGGCGATCGCTTACGCCGGAACCAACGGACTTGGAACGACGGTTACGTTCGATCAGTCCCTTAAAGGCGGAACGATCGCGCTTGACGGAACCGAGGTAAGAATTACCAAGACGTTGACGATCGACGCGTCGGATCTCTACGATACGGAGGCGAACAAGCCGGGCGTTACGATCGACGGCGGCGGCGTTTCCCGCATATTCTACGCGACCGGCGTCAAAGACGCGTTCGTCGTCAAGGGGTTGACCTTGACTCGCGGCGAAGCCTCGAACGGCGGCGCGATCTGCGCCGACGGCGTCTCGCTCGACGTTCAGGACTCCGTCTTCCTGATCAACGCGGCTTCGCAATACGGAGGCGCCTTGGCGCTGACGCGTTTCAGCGGCGCGACGGCTTGGTTGCGGAACGTCGTCTTTACAGGAAACGTCGCCGATTCCGACGGCGGAGCCGTCAATATGAGCGGCGCCGGCGAACTCAACGTCGTCGACTGCTCGTTTAGTTCTAACGACGGCGCCGGACGGGGCGGCGCGCTTTCGGTCTATCAGGCGAAGAGCGTTTTCGTTAGCGGCGGTTCTTTCGTCGACAACCTTAGCTCGGGCGGACTCGGCGGCGCGATTAGAATCGACGGCGCGGTCGATTTCGCGTCGATTTCCGGCGTCCGATTCTCCAACAACGCGTCGGAAGGATCCGGCGGCGCGATCTATTCGAGCAATACTAACCTCTTGGTTTACAACTCTTCATTCTCCGACAATTCGGCGGGTCAAAACGGCGGCGCCGTTTACGTCTTCGGCGGGAACGCGATTCTTTCCAACGACTTCTTCGCGGACAATACCGCGACGTCGAACGGCGGAGCGTTCTACGCGCGAAGCTCCGATGTTCTCGTCTCAAAATGCGATTTTAAAGAGAACGACGCCGCTTCCAAGGGCGGGGCCGCTTACTTCTATCTCTCCACCCCGGCGTTGTCGGGCTCGACGTTCGTCGAAAACGTCGCCGTCGAGGGCGGCGCGGTCTACGTCGACGAGACGTCGGTCGAAGTCGATGATTGCGAGTTTGCGTCCAACGTCGCGACCAAGACCGGCGGAGCGTTCTACTTCCGAGCCGGTTCGTCCTACGAAGCCGACGTCGTCCGATCGACTTTTACGGGGAACCGCGCGACGGCGGGCGACGGCGGCGCCCTTTACGCGAGCGGCGGCTCTTTCGTCGTTGGCGACTCCCTTTTTGTCGGCAACGAAGCGAGCGCTAAGGGCGGCGCGATTCGTTCCAACAATTCTTTCGGAGCGATTCAAAACTGCACGATCGCGAACAACGTCGCGTCCGACGTCGGCGGCGGGATCTACTCGACGGGAAATCTGTCGCTGTACAACTCGATCGTCGCGACGAACGATTTTGGCGGCGACGTCGAAGGAACCGGGACTATCGACGCGTATAGCGTTCTTTCGTCGTACGTGTCGTGGAGCAACGCGTCGGCGCCGGGCGTCGCCAATTACTTCTTCGACGCGTCGCGACCGATCTTCGTCGATTCCGCCAACGGCGATTATCGCTTGATTCTCGGCTCTCAGGCGATCGACAAAGGAACGGTCGACTACGTCGCTTCGGCGACCGACCTCGACGGGAATATCCGTATTTCCGGAACCGCGGTCGATCTTGGCGCTTACGAGTATCCGAACGCCGTTCCTACCGCGGTCGTCACGACGGCCGCCGACGTCGTCGATCCAGCCGACGGTCTGATCTCTCTGCGCGAAGCGATTTCTTACGCCGGAACCAACGGACTGGGAACGAAGATCTCGTTCGCTCCCTTCCTTAAGGGCGAAACGATCGCGCTTTCCGGCTCGGAATTGACGATCGACAAGGCGTTGACGATCGACGCGACCAGCCTGCGCGACGCGGCGAGCGGCGAGCTGGGAATCACGATTAGCGGCGTCGGCGCCTCGCGCGTCTTCAACGTCGCGGGCGGGTCGTTGACGCTCGCCGGACTTCGCGTCGCGGACGGCGCGGCGAGCCTGACGTCGACGGGAATCGACGGCGACGGCGGCGCGATCTACCTGGCCAGAGGCGGCGCGTTGACGATGGTCGACGTCGAAGTCGTCGACAGCGCGGCGCGTCGCGGCGGCGGTTTGTTCCTTTCCGGCAAAGCGTCGTTGACGAACTGCGTCGTTAGCGGCAACGAAGCCGCGTTCGGCGGCGCCGTCTTTGGCGGCTCCTACGGATCCGGAGCGTTTACGAACTGCACGATCGCCGGCAACGTCGCGACAAACAGCGGCGGCGGCGCGCGTCTTTACGACGGAACGTACTCGTTCTACAACACGATCGTCGCGGAGAACGTCGCGACCTCGGACGCCGATCTTTCCCGCGCGGCTCTCGCGACGGTCAAAGGGTTCAACGCGCTTTCGTCCTTCTCGGAATGGAGCAACGCGCTTGGCGGCGTCAACTACGTCTACGACGCCTCGCTTCCGCTCTTCGCGGACGCCGCGAGCGGCGACTATCGACTCGCCGGAAACTCGCAGGCGTTCGACAAAGGCGACGTCGGCTACGTCTCGACGGAAACCGACCTCGCGGGCGCTCCGCGCGTCTTCAACGACGTCGTCGATTTGGGCGCGTACGAATCGCAAGGCGACCCCGCGTCGACAGTCGTCACAACCCTTGACGACATTGTCGACCCCGTCGACGGTTTGATTTCGCTGCGCGAAGCGATCGCCTACGCCGACGATCTTGGAACGGCGGTCTCGTTTGATTTCTCGCTGAAAGGTCAAACGATTTCGCTCGCGAGCGAACTGACGATTTCCGGAACGACGACGATCGACGCGACCGATTTGCGCGACGCTGAAAGCGGCGCGCTCGGAATTACGATCAGCGGCTCGGGCGCTTCTCGCGTCTTCAACGTCGCCGGCGGAACGTTGACGCTCGCCGGTATTCGGGTCACGGACGGGGCGGCGAGCCTTACGTCGACGGGAACCGACGGGGACGGCGGCGCGATTTACGTGGACGAAGCGGGAACGCTGACGATCGTCGACGGCGAAATCGTCGACAGTTCCGCGCGTCGTGGCGGGGCTCTGTTCCTGGCCGGAAGCGCGTCGTTGACGAACTGCGTCCTTTCCGGGAACGAAGCGAGCTTCGGCGGAGCCGTCTTTGGCGGAGCCGACGCGACCGGAACGTTCGCGAACTGCACGATCGCGGGCAACGTCGCCGCGAACGCCGGCGGCGCGGCGCGTTTCTACTACGGGACGTACTCGTTCTACAACACGATCGCGGCGGGCAACTCCGCGGCGTCGGACGCCGACCTTTCCAACTCCGGCGTCGCCAGGATTAACGGGTACAATTCGCTCTCGACTTTCGCGGAATGGGACAACGCGGACGCCGCGCGCGTCGTTAATTACGTCTACGACGCCTCGCTTCCGCTCTTCGCGGACGCCGCGAACGGCGATTATCGCCTCGCGGACGCCTCGCAAGCGTTCAACAAAGGTTCCGTCAGATACGTCGAGACGGAAACGGATCTCGCGGGCGCGACGCGCGTCGCCAACGGGAGCGTCGACTTGGGCGCTTACGAGTTGCATGGCGACGACGCTTCGACGATCGTTACGACGACCGACGACGTGGTCAACGCCTTCGACGGTTTGATTTCGCTGCGCGAAGCGATCGCCTACGCCGACGATCTTGGAACGGCGGTCTCGTTTGATTTCTCGCTGAAAGGTCAAACGATTTCGCTCGCGAGCGAACTGACGATTTCCGGAACGACGACGATCGACGCGACCGATTTGCGCGACGCTGAAAGCGGCGCGCTCGGAATTACGATCAGCGGCTCGGGCGCTTCTCGCGTCTTCAACGTCGCCGGCGGAACGTTGACGCTCGCCGGTATTCGGGTCACGGACGGGGCGGCGAGCCTTACGTCGACGGGAACCGACGGGGACGGCGGCGCGATTTACGTGGACGAAGCGGGAACGCTGACGATCGTCGACGGCGAAATCGTCGACAGTTCCGCGCGTCGTGGCGGGGCTCTGTTCCTGGCCGGAAGCGCGTCGTTGACGAACTGCGTCCTTTCCGGGAACGAAGCGAGCTTCGGCGGAGCCGTCTTTGGCGGAGCCGACGCGACCGGAACGTTCGCGAACTGCACGATCGCGGGCAACGTCGCCGCGAACGCCGGCGGCGCGGCGCGTTTCTACTACGGGACGTACTCGTTCTACAACACGATCGCGGCGGGCAACTCCGCGGCGTCGGACGCCGACCTTTCCAACTCCGGCGTCGCCAGGATTAACGGGTACAATTCGCTCTCGACTTTCGCGGAATGGGACAACGCGGACGCCGCGCGCGTCGTTAATTACGTCTACGACGCCTCGCTTCCGCTCTTCGCGGACGCCGCGAACGGCGATTATCGCCTCGCGGACGCGTCGCAGGCGGTCGACAAGGGAGACGACGGGTACGTTGAGGCGGAAACGGATCTCGCGGGCGCGACGCGCGTCGTCGGCTCCGCCGTCGATCTGGGCGCCTACGAGTCTCAGAACGACGCGTCGAACGCCGTCGCGGCGGAAGACGCTCTGGATTTAGCGTTTGTCAGATCGGAAGAGCACACGTCTGAACTCCAGTCACGGCTTAAGATCTC
>CAMZEO010000052.1 GCA_947305735.1 uncultured Planctomycetales bacterium
TGGAGAGCGAGGGAAGGTTGGCGCTTCGTTACCTTTCTGAAGACAATCCAAACGGCGCGATGCGAGACGTCGCCGGCGCTTGCGACGAAACTGGGCGAGTCTTTGGGCTGATGCCGCACCCCGAGCGTCATATCGACAAGACGCAACATCCGAATTGGACGCGACTTCAAAACGAGCCTGATTTTGCGACGCGGGTTGGCGATGGGTTGCAAATATTTAGGAACGCCGTCGAATACTTTGCGTAGTAGAGAAGTTCGTTTGACACATTGGCAACAACAGTCTTTCCTTTATTGCGGGACGACGGCTGATTGTTAGAATTGGCGCGGGACTAATTTCAACGCCTTTTCACGTCCTTGCTGAATTGATCTCTCCAAGTCGTTTTCCTGCGAAGAGTTTCCTGTTTCGTCAAAAGAAGGTTCGCCGGGGCAGTAAACGACGCAACGTCCGCACCCGACGCAGACGTTTGGATTAATGGCGGGGACGTTGGCGTAGGCGTCGTCCGACCAGACGAACGCAATGGCGTCGTAAGGACACTCGCGTCGACAAATTGAACATTCCCGTCCGTAGTAGAGAAGGCATTTTTCCAGTTCAAATTGAGCCGTCGCTATCGGATAGTTTGGTTTGTCAAGGATGGTGATCGGCGCTATCGCCCCGGTAGGGCACGCTTTCGAACAGGCGACGCATTCTTTTTCACAACAGGCGTTATTAAGGTTGACAATCGGCGTCTCCGCAATTAAACAGGCTTGAAACAAGGAGTTCGACGCTTGTTTGGCTTGCTCTAAATCTAACGGCTTGACAACCTTGTTGGGACAGGCGGCGACGCAACGACCGCAACGGGCGCAACGCGCGAGAAAGTCGCGTTCCATTCGAGCGCCAGGCGGACGGAAAAACACGGGTTTTAGCACGGTTCCGAGCTTGTTGATCGCCGCAAACGCCGCGCCTCCAAGCGCGGTTGCGCCAACCGCCTTTAATATTATTCTCCTTGAACGCCTTTTCTGTTGGCTTTCGGTTGATTTATTCTGCTTTTTAAAGAGTTTTCGCGCGACGCTAAACGGTAGATAGAGAAGTTCCTGAGCCGCTCCGCAAGGACAAAAGGTATGCCGCCAGAAATAGGGAGACACGATAAAACTGAGGATAAACGCCGCAAAGACGGGCATTGGTTTTGGAAAACGAACGATTGTTTGAGAAAAAACGGCGAGCGGATCAAAAATAAGAGGCGTAAAACCCTCTAATTGATGATCAAAGCGTTGAGGCAGATGAAAAAACGCCAGAGAAAGAACCCACAATGTTGCGAAAAACGTAAAGACCGGTTTGGAAACAATTGGAAGTCCGTTTCTCAAGAGAGCGTTTATAAACAAACGACGTCTGAACCAGTTACAGACGTCTAGCGCCAGACCAAGCGGACAAACGTATTTGCAAAAGAAACGCCGACAAATCAGGCAGAAAAAGACGATTGCGAATGAGGCGATCATTATTCCCTCCGCAACTTTTCCGGCGAACTCCGATTCGTCGGAGTGAGAAGCCAAAAAGAGAAGAGGGCTGAGTCGACAGACGTTTTGACAAAGTTCCGTCGACCCGTAAAGCAAGGCGACGAGGATTCCGACAAAACACGAGACGCGCGCAATTATTCCGACGTCGCGTCGAAATTTCTTCCAATTCATACGCGCGTTTCGCGATACGCCGTTATCCCGCGTCGTCATAGTCAATTTTAACCCAGGTAAGCTTTTTGGGCGAGAAGTTTTTCGCGAACTTCCGAAAGATCGACGGATCGCGCCGTAACGTCCGACGTTACCGCGACGGCGGCGGCGACGCCTGCGGAATGTCCGCTCGCCCAGCAGTTCGGATAGACGCGAACCAAGTCGGACATTAACGGTTCCGCCGAGATGGATCGACCCGCCGTAATAATGTTTTCAACGTTTTTCGGAAGAAGAGCTCCGTACGGAATTTGCCAGCCGATATGGTCGCCTCCCCAAGCTCCGCCTATGGCGACGCAGTCGTCATATTTTTTACCCGCTTTTGCGTTTTCAAGCGTCAGCGTCTCGACTCCTTCAATAACGCGGGTAATACGAACGCCAATTTGAGGGGCAGTTTCCATAAGATAGACGTTTTCATAGCCGGGCGTCGATCGAACTTCCTGAACCTGCTTCCAGATTTGCTTACGATGTTTAAGTTCGAGTTCCGATAAAACTCGCGGATCGCAACCGTCAAGCGAAGGTCCGGCCATATTGACCCAGTTCACGCCCGGCACGGGGGAAGCGTCGCCAAGATAACGAGGCCGTTTCGTTTCTTCCGGCGGTTCGACGCGATCGAGATTGCCGATTCGACTGACCAATCCGATATCGTATTCGCGTTGCGTGTGAATCGCGCCTGCCGCAAAAAAAACGTCGCCGTCGCCCGTCGTGTCCACAACTTGTTTTGCGATGATTGCTTGCGGACCGCTTTTAGTTTGGATGATCGCGCCCCGAACGACAGGATTGCCCGTTTGAGGATCGGGGGAGTCCGCCATAATCGCGTCGCAACACCAAGAATGGAGAAAGACTTCGATATTGGCTTCGGTGATCATCTCGACGAGCAGATACTTATAGGCTTCAGCGTCAAGCGTTGGGTTCTTTCCGTGTTCGCGGTTGATGATTCCGTAGGGCATGGCTTCAAGACGTTGCATCATTTCTTCGCCGATACCCTGAACTACTTGGATTTTTTCGTCGTTCTGTTTCGTCCAGTGTCCCAATATATGGAGAACCAGTCCTCCGGTAGCGAGACCGCCAAAATGTCCGTAGCGTTCGACGAGCGTTACCTTAACGCCTAGTCGGGCGGCGGCGATCGCCGCGCAACATCCCGCGGGACCGGCGCCGACGACGAGCACGTCTGTCTCGCTGATTTTCGGAATTGCGACGGCGGGTCGAACTATTACGCCGTCCGCTTGAAGCCTGGAAGGCGTCGCCTGAGAGCCGTCGAGAAGTTTGCCGGTTGTTTTATCTTCCTTAAAGACAAAGTCGGCTCGCGCCTCGCGGTTTGTCGCGTCGAAGGAAGCGAACGCGGCGGCGCCGACGCCCAGCCCCAACGACTTGATCCACTCTCGGCGCGTAACATCGCTTTGAAACATGATCAAACCTTTGATTTCTGGAGTTAAATTGTCGTGGGAAGCAATTTAGTGCATCTCCGCTTCGACTTTTTTGACAGCCGGTCGATAGTAATGGAAATGAACGTTCGGATGACCGCCGAGCAGCGACATTGGCACGGCGGAATCGCACAGTTTATTAGCGATCATAAACGCGGAAAGTCTCATGCCGAACGGATTGTCGTGCATACCCGCCTGCCAAATACTGACCTTGTCGGCTTTCCAAGTTTCGACAGGACCGACGGTGCATGCTTTACTCGGCACGTTCGCGACGTATCCGCCGCCGCTTGTGCGCGCGTTTTGCAGGATGGTAATCGGATGAAGATCAACGACGCGCGTCGCCAGTTTGCGGTATTCTTCGGGAGACGGCGGAGCGTCGACGTAAGCGCCGACTCTTCTGACCGGATCGTTGAACGCCCAGTGTTTAGTGTCGCCTTGCCCTCCCTGCATTGTCGCGCAACGGATTTGATCGTATGTCGCGGAGTAAGCGGCGAGGTCGCCGGACGGAAAATGAATGTTTTCGAGAGGCATTTGGAGATTTTTGTCGATGCGATCGAAACACATTCCAAAGTCGGCGCGGGCGAACGAAAGCGGATGATCCATACTCACGGGCTTGTCGTTTTCCACCCATTCGTCCATGCCCCAGAAGTGCGCGTGCTTCAAATTAACTTCCAACGCGTTAACAATTCTTGCGACAAGAGGAAGTTGTTCCGTCGGACCAATCGGTCCGCACAAGCCGACGGGATTGTCGGCGGTCGCTTGTTTCCAGGCGTCGACGTATTCAAGCGCTTCGGCGCAGTAGAATTCTTCCAGAGTTTCGTAGTAATGGATCTGAAAACCGGGACGAGATAAATTGAACAAGCTCTCTTCAGTCAATTTTGCGGCGTCCGCGAGAATTTCAGGATCGAGGGTCGTGTAATCCCACCAGTCGGGCGCAATTTTACTTAATGGTCTTGCCATGTTGTCACTCTTTGAACCGTATTAGAAAAACAAAGGAAAACGCGGAACGACTCAAATAGCTTCCGCAAACAAACCCCGATTATACTTTAAGACAAACGTCGTGTCCAGTTTATCGTGAAATTTGTCCGACGTTCGATATCGCTCTACTTTTTCCTTAGAACGACATTCCAGCCCCCGTCTCGAACGGCGTCGACTCCCAATGTTTCACCTTTTTGGAACGTTTTTGTGAAAATGGACATTTTCATCGCGTCTTGATCGGTCTCAGACGAGTCGGCGAAAACGACGCCTTCGTAAAGACCGTCGCTCAGGAAATCCAGTTTCGTTGAAAAAGAACGCGCTTCTTCGTTTGTTATCCCGGAAACAAACCAGTCGTTCCCCGATCGACGCGCGACGACGTAGAATTTTCCGATCTGACCGTCGAGCGCGATTGTCTCGTCCCAGACGGACGGAAGAGTACGAAGGTAGTCTAAGCCGAGTTGATTCTTATAATTACGGGGTAAATCGGAAAGACAACGCAAAGGCGAGTCGTAGATCATGCACAGCGCGAGTTCATGAGCGCGCGTTCCCACGACATGACAATCTGCGGACTTGTCTTTGTAGGCGCTAAGGGATTGAAACGTGTCGGAGTGTTCATTGAGGAACCCGCCCGGCGTGTAGTCGGCGGGACCAAGCATACAGCGGGTAAAGGGGAGAGTCGCCGTATGAGTCGCGGAATTCTGCGACCAGCGGTTATATTCGTTTCCTCGAACGCCTTCGCGAGTAATTTGATTGGGGTACGTTCGTTCCATGCCGGTCGGCTTGTACATTCCGTGATAATCGACGAGCAGTTTATATTCCGCCGCGATTTTACACGTTTCCTCAATCCATTGAACCATTTCTTGAGTGTGCGAGTCCATGAAATCAATTTTAACTCCGGCGATTCCCCAGTCGGCGACTTGTTTGAGCGCTTCGCGTTCGCCGACGTCGACCAGACTTGCGTAGTGGAACCAGAGCAAAATACGAACGTTCTTCTCGGCGGCGTATTTAACAAGTTCTGGAATATTAAGATCTTTAGTGTATGCGACGCCTTTTTTCCTTTTATCCTGCCAGCCCGCGTCAACGAGCGTATACTCCCAACCCATATCTGAGGCAAGATCGACTAAGCCTTTCATCACTGTGTCAGTCGGGTAGCCGTCTTGCGGCGCCCACCAGTTCCAAGAACTGTTGCCGGGTTTAACCCACGAGGCGTCAATCGCGCAAGGAGTCGCAACGTTCAAAATGATTCCAGAGTTATTGACGAGGTCGACAGGGCTTTTACCGAGTAAAACGACGCGCCAGGGAGATGCCGCTTCGCCGCGTCGAACGACGCATCCACGCTCGTCTTTGCGCGGCGTCAGACGAATCTTGACGGTTGTCGAGGCGTTGGAAGAACCTGTGAATTGAGCGCCTGACCAGTTTAAAAGATCTGATTCCGTCAACGCGGCGTAAAAACCGTTTCCCTTGACGACGAGGGGCATGCCGATGAAGGCGTCGGGGGCGATCGCGCTGAGTTTCGTTTTGGGAAATTCCTCTTCTTGCGACGTGTTGAACTTTTTATAGGAAGTCGCCCACGCGTCGTAATCGGCGTCGAAGGCGAATTCAGTTTCTTCCAATTCGACGCAAAACTCACCGTTTTGGTCGCCGAATCCCGAATCGGTGGGAACAATATATCGAAACGCGAAACCATCGTCGTAAGCTCGAACGACGAGCGTCAGTTTCCGAGCGAGAGTTCCGGTTTCTTGTAGTTGAATCGTCGTTTCCGAACAGCGGTCGACGTATTCCGCTCGTTTACCCAGCGGTTGTTTCCATTGTTCGTCAATAGATTTTGTTTGAGAATCTACAATTTTCATCTCGCCCAACGGCTCGGCGTTTTTAAACGCCATGCCGAGTTTTGACGGAACGAGAACTGTCAATCCGTCGAAAGTCGCCGAATAAGTCGTCGTGTCGCCGACGGTTAGCGTTATGACCGTTTTGCCGTTGGGAGAGGTCGTTTGAATTGTTTGGGCGAACGAAAATGAGACGAAAGAAAGAAACGTCGGCAAAACAAAGAAAACGATATCTCTAATTCTTTTCATTTTTGTATCCTTCGTGATATGATTTTAGAGGAGAATTGTGCCTGAATTGTCGACGTTCGAGAGGGAAAATCAAGATATTTGGAGAGAAAAAGGGAAAATTTTAACAAGTGTTTCAACATATGGAAACAATTGTTTAACGGGTTCCCGGAACGTTTTTCGGTTAGTTTTGGGAAAAGGTAGAAAGTATAAAAAGCGAGAAGGGCATAAAAAAAGCAAATAAAAAAAGCCAAGACAAACTTGGCTTTCCAATACGCCCAATCCGATTCGAACGGATAACCTTCGGTTCCGTAGACCGATGCTCTATCCAATTGAGCTATGGGCGCAAAAACAAAATCACAACGCGTCTTATCCGAATCAAAAAAACTCGGAATCGAAACCCGGCGCTCTATCACTCTGAGTTGCGGTCGCGCTTAAAAACAATCGCCTCGACCGCCTCCCAAAGTGTGCGCTATTAGACCACAAGAATTTCTTTTGACAAGGGGCTTTTTAAATTTTTTTGAAAAATTTTTCAGACTCTTGTTTTCCGCCTTGTTTCCAAATCAGAATGTCAGCGTGAACGGCGAAAAGGTGGAATAACCGAATTCGGGCATATCGTCGATCGTTTTCATGTCCTCGTCGGAAATGTTGAAATCAAATATTTCCGCGTTCGATTTGATTCGATCGGCATGCGTAGATTTCGGCAAGGGGAGAATTCCGTGTTGGAGTTCCCAGCGAAGACTCAGTTGAGCGACTGATTTGCCGTAGCGACCCGCGATCGCTTTCAAGCGTTCGTCGGTTAACACGCGACCGCATCCCAGAGGACTCCACGCCTCGACGACGACGTCGTTTTGACGGCAGAACTCAACCGTTTCAAATTGCGGATAGCCCGGATGACATTCGATTTGATCGACGGAGGGCTTGACCTCGCAGACGTCGAAAATTTGACGAAGATGCGGTTCGAGGAAGTTGCTCACTCCGATTGATCGAACGAGTCCGTCTTTTTGGAGTTTTTCAAAAGCGCGCCAAGTGTCTGCGTTGACTTTTTGAGGGTCGTCGTAAACAATGTCGTTGGCGGGCCAGTGGATCAAATAGAGGTCGATATAGTCGACGCTCAGGTTATTCAAAGAGAGTTGCGCCGCTTTGAGCGTCGACTCGTATCCGCGATCTGAGTTCCACAATTTGGTGGTGATAAAAATGTCTTCGCGTTTGACTCCGGATTCCGTGATTCCAAGCCCCACGCTTTTCTCATTGTAGTACGCAAAAGCCGTGTCGATATGTCGATAACCAACTTCTAGCGCTGCTTTAACCGAATTCTTCGCGACATCCCCGTCGGGAGTTTGCCAAGTGCCGAATCCCACGCAAGGAATAGTTCTTTTGTCGTTGAGTTGAAATACGTCCGTTAAAGATTGTTTTGACGTCATTTTCATAACTTTCATTTAGAAAAGCAATAACATGATAAAAAACCGACGTCGCAAAATTCGACGTCGGTCTCGAACATATACGTCGGAGAATGACGCTTGAAACCGTTTCATTTACCGCCGGAGACTCCCCCGGAAGGCAACGTCATTTCCGGATTTGCCAACGGATCGGCTCCAAAACCAGTCGTCCCCATACTCCCCCCGCTTCCGTATCCGCCAACGTTTCCGGAAGCGGAATCACCGTAGTGGCGAGCGTTTCCTGGAACGCGCCAAATACGCGCCGCTCCGTCGGCGCTACCGGTGACGAGATAAACAAGATCGCTGGAAACGGCGATGGAGAAGACAGGGCTTTCGACATTGAAGCAAGCAAGTTCCGTTCCCTTTGGTTTACCGGGTTTGCGAGCGGGCTTGCCAACGACTTTTTGCGTTCCGTTTTCGCTTTTACCCTCGGAGACACCGAGTGAAGCGTTGCCCAAAGAACCGCCCATATACGGCGGCGAACTCTGGATTCCCATCATGGCCGAACCCGACGCGGGACTTGAAACCATCCCGCCCATTCCTTGATTATTGTCGACGTTTCCAGAGTTAGAAGCCATGCTCCACAAACGCGCTGTGCCGTCGTCGCTACAAGTGCAGACATAATTGCCCGCAAAAACGGCCTTGCGAACGGCTCCGGTATGACCTACAAAACGGCAAACTTCCTGGCGAGTCGTCGCGTTGAAGACGCGCGCGGTTTTGTCGCGACTTGCTGTGATAAGATAAGCTCCGTCTGCGGAAAACTTAACGGAATAGACTTTGTCCTCCGACGCCTTAATGACGCCGACCTGACGCTGAAGTCCGAGATTCCAGATGCGAACAGTACCGTCGGCTCCTGCGGTCGCTACGAAACTACTGTCTGGAGAAAAAGCGACGTCAAAAACGGGACCTTCGTGACCGACGTCCTCAAACCCTTCGCCAAGTTTTGAAGCGTCTTCACGATTCGGCAAGTATCCGAGCTTTTTTACGGTCATCGATTCCCAAAAATAAACCCGACCATCGTTGCATGCCGCGGCGACATAAGCTCCCGAATCCGCCACGGCAATCGACCAGAGACGATCTTTTGAACCGAGATACGCGCGGATGTTCTCCTGATTGTTCAGGTTCCAAAGACGACCAATTCCATCGTAACTTGAAGTCAAAACGTAACGATAGTCAGGAGAGAACACCGCCGACGTCAAACCTTGTTTATGAACGTCTTTGTAATTCTTGCGAACACGCGCGTTGGTAACAAAGTATTCGGTCGTCTCCTGATCGTACTTCCCCACGAACTCCCAAAGTTTAGCGGTCATGTCGGCGCTCGCGCTGAGGACGGCGTAACCGTCGTAACCATTGCTAAAAGAGAAGAACTCAAGAGAAGTGATAGGTTCGTTATCCGCGTGACCACGATAGACGTATTCGGGAGAATCGACCGCAATGGGTTCCCATTCGAGCGCCGTCCGGATGGTCGCGCTTTGAGCGCCGCCGACTCCCATAGCTCCCGTCGAGTTCAAGCCCGAATTCATGGTCGTCCCTGCGGAACCAGCTCCATACGCGTTGATTCCCTGAGTTGATTGGGACTGCGCCCCATATCCGAAACCTCCGCCTAAACTTCCGACTGAAGTCGCCGTGTTATAGACGCCTCTTACCGCCGGAGACTGAGCGGACGCGAAATCAAAGGGCAGTGCAACGGCAACAACGCCAGCCAGAATTTGCGCGCCGAACATAAGACATTGGCTTGAAAGCAAACGTTTCAACATAGTTGAATTCTCCGGTCTCGGAAGTAATACTCGGCAGACCTCAACCGTCTGCAAAGCTGTTGGATCACTTTTAAAGTATTCCTATGCGTATCGCGGAAGGGCGGCGTCAAGAAACCTAAACGTTCTTCACGCGCCAGAACCGAGCGTACGAAAATGTTCTCATCTACAATTTAAACCTGCCTTTCGCAGGAAGTCAAGTTGTTCGTTAAAATTGCTCGAATTTCTCGGTAATTTCTTTGAAAAATATATTAAAAATAAAAATAGCGCCAATTATTAGGACTGCGCGGAATAAGGTTTCTAATCGTTGTCGGTTTTCTTAACTATGACGTTCGTTATATTTTATTTTGAAATTGTTTTGCGTGTTCTTCGCGATTTAGCGCGGATTTTCTCTGAGAAACGACGCATGAAGAATTTTAGTACTTCTCGCGAGGTTTATTGTGAAGTCGAGCGAACGTTTGGAGCGTTTTTGAGTCCAAGATTCCGCGCGGGAATGTTAGGTGGCGTTTTTTGAAAAAAACAAGGGGTTACCCTCTAAAGTGGGGTTTATTTTTGTTTGAATACAATCATCATTAATGACAAGGGGGGGCGTCGGCGATTTTTCCCCCTTTTTCGGCTCTTTGAGTTAGACGAATCGTGTGAAAACGCCGCGTTTTCGACGCGCCGCGCGTCGAGTTTGGGTTTCTTACGCAGCCGCAGAGAGACTTCCCATGGGAATTTTAGCAATACAGTACCGTACGCTTGAAGACGCGCCCATTTTGATCGCCTTTAATCGCGAGGAACAGTTGGGGCGCCAATTCTTACCTCCTCGAATTCAGTCGGGTAGACCTCGCGTTGTTTGCGGTCTTGATCAAAGGTCTGGCGGCACTTGGGCGGGCGTGAACCAACATGGTATGTTTGTCGCCGCGATCAACGCGCCCAAGAGACGAGTTCCGCTTGAACCCCGATCCAGGGGGTTGCTTTGTAAAGAGCTGTTGGCTTGTCGCACTGCGGAAGAGGCGATAGAACGCGCTGAACGCGAATTGTCGACCGATTCATACGCCGGAGTCAATTATCTATGCGTCGATCGAACTAGCGGGGGAGTCGTATACGGTGGAAACGAGATAGGCGTCGAAGCGTTGAGATCCGGGTTGCATATCCTGTCCGGCAATCGTATGGACGATCACGACGACGAACGTCAAGAGTATGTTCGCAGACTTCTGACGCTTTATCGCCTCGACTCTTCGGTGGCTTTTCTCGCGGCGACAAGCGGCGCTTTTGCTCGCGCGTCCGATTCGACGGGGCGTCGAGGCGTCGTTATTCAAGAGCCCGGTTTTGGAACCGTTTGTTCCATGTTGCTTTCGCTTTCCGAGCGTTCGCAAAAGTCGATTATGCAATTTGCAAACGGAGCCCCAAACAAAGTTCAATTTGAAGACGTGTCGGCGTTGCTTCGGCAGGTTCTTTCGACGGATCGAGCTTCCCAAAAAAAAGCGAAAGCTAAGCGAGATTCGGACGCGTCCCTGGAAACCTTGAATTCCGACGACGTTTTTGAGCTGTGATTTTTTAACGATTATAGTTCGTGATGGAATTGTCCGTCTGTTTCCCCTTAAATTGAGCGTCAGGTTTCTCTTCTTGAGAGAGGAACCTTTCCGGATCTTTCTGGCGTTTCGTCGTCGCTTCTATGAATCCCGTATTTTGACGGTCGCGTTTCTCTGTTTTTTCGTCTTTGTGGAAATTTAATTGGTTTTTTTTAGCTCCCCCTCGAAACTCTTTTTAATTTCGTATAGAATTGGGGGGCTTCGGTTTGTTTTTTGGGCGAGCCGCGAAGCAGCGAGCGTTGAACGTTTTTAGGCATACGTGTTAATAAATCCCAAAAGCACGTCGACAGTTTCGTCGTAACGGTTGTGGGAATTGTCCTTTTGGAGAGAGAACTTCGCAATGGCGGTTGATTCTTATTCGCTTTGTCCCGGCGGTCGGGGAAAAAAGATTCGTTTTTGTTGTCCTGATCATATTAAAGATTTGGAGCAGATCGACAAGATGATCGAAGGCGAACAGTATTCCGCCGGTCTCGCTTTCGTCGAGTCGTTGGAGAAGCAACGTCCCGGTTGCGCTTGTTTAACAGAAGCGAAATGCTTGTTTCAACGTATGATCGGGCTTTGGGAAGACGCTTATGAGACCGCCGACGGGTTCGTTGCTCGCGAGCCGAAGAACGTCGTCGCTCTTACGGAACTTGCGACGACGTCGGCTCTTATTGACAAACCTCGCGAAGCTGTTTCCGCCTTGAGGCCGTCGAAGGAGATCAGTTCCCAATCGCTATCGTTCAGGCGATGCTGACGGTTGGCATGTCGTTCTATGAAAGCGGTCGTATTTTTCAGGCGATTGCTATTGCGAAACAACTTCAAGCTTTTGCTCCTCAAGATCAGGCTTCAAACGCCTTTTTGTATCGCTGTCTTGGTTCCGAAACGGTTCCTATCATGTTGAAAGAGACGGCGTTTGATCTTCAAGCGCCTGAAACTTTTCCTAAGAAATCGGAATATGAAGAAGCCGTTTCTTACTTAGCGCGCGGTCAGTGGAAACGCGGGCTCTCGATACTTGAGTCTTTGCTCGAGTATGGCGAGCAATGGCCGAATCTTTTTCGAAGTCTTGGCGTCGTCGAGTATTGGTTTGCGAACGAAGAAAAGGGACGCGCTTACTTTGAGCGTTATCTTGCCTCCGACGGCGTTGATCGCGAATCCGCAGTCGACGTCGAGCAGTTATTATTGCTTCTTGTTTCTCCGACTTGGGACGACGTCGCATATATGCAAAAGCGCGTCTATACGCTGGACGATTTTGACGCCGCCTATGAAATATTCCTTTCGTCCAGGAAGTTGGTTGCAAATCCACGCTTGCAGACGGTTGTTCGCGAAGATATCCCCCCAAAGATGGGATTTCTGGTTTTAAACAAAGATCTTACGGACAAAACGAGCGATATTTCTTTGGCGGACGTCGCGTTTCAATGCGGTTTTCTGTTCGTTTACGGCAAACAAACGACGCGAGCCGCCCGCGCTGAATTTTATATTTTTCCCGAAGAAATAGCCTCGGTTGAGGAACTCTTGACCTCGGCTCTTGGTCATATTCCGCCTTTGGAGTCTTCGGAAGAACAAAAAGACCAACCGGTTCTTTGGACGACAAACGCGTCGACTCCTAGAATGCAGTTTAAAGAACCGGAAAAACTGACGGAATCTACGCTCGCGCGTCTTTACGACGAAGCGTTTGCGGAATTCGGATCAAAATGGTTCGAACATCGTTACGCCTCTCTTGGCGGCAAGTCGCCGAGAGAGGTTCTTTCAGAAGAAAACGGGGATCGGCGCGTCGAAGCGCTGGCGCGCGTCGTCGCGGACGCCTTTAATTCCAGCTATCGCGATAAGATAGCGTCAATTCTTCGCGATATAGCCAAACTTCCGGCGCCTGTTCCAATCGCGCCGCCGGAATCGTTTGAAACGACAGAAGAAGCGATCGATTTCTTCAGGAAGGTTCCTCTCTGGCGTTGGAATAGGCTACAAGTCGAAAAATGCAAGATTCCCGTTTTAGCCGAACTTTTGCAAATAGCAAATCTTGCGGCTTCCTCCGACGTCAAAGAGAAATTTGCGAAAGAATTTCTTTCTCGTCCGGCGTCGGAATCAAAATACGAGGATCGCGCCGTCGCTTATTCGATCGTTATTGACGCGGCTCTTCTTGCTCGAGACTATGACGAAGCTCTTCGACTTATTCTCGAAGTCGGCGCCTATGCGAATGAAGTTGGGCAATCGGACAGCCATTGGAACGTTCTCGAAATTATGACTCGCTTTCGACGTCAGGAATTCGACAAGGCGCGATCCCTCGCGCAACATGTTTTTGCGGAGCATAAGGATGATCAGGAAGCGATTCAGACGCTTCAACAGTTCTTTGCTCAACTTAATGCAACCGCTCAAATTCAGGCTCGCGCCGCCGAAGCGTATCGTCTTCGCGCCGGTCAGGCGGCTCCCGCCTCTCCGTCGGTTCAAACGAAACAGTCTGTCGTTGACCTTTCCGTTGGAAATCGACGCGCTTCTTCGGAAGAGAGATCAAGCGGTCTTTGGACGCCGGGCGGCGATGATTCAAAGCCCCAAGACGGCGGTTCAAAATTGTGGATTCCCGATTGAGACGCCTAGACAATTTGATCTTGTGTTGGAGTCGCGTTTCGCGTTATTTCGACGATTATCCTAAAGTGTTGCGCAAACGTCTTTGACAAGGGTTTCCGATTATGCGAATAGGCGTTTACGGCGGTAGTTTTGATCCGATTCACTTTGGTCACTTGCTCTTGGCGGAGACGGCGAGAAACGAGCGGAAACTGGATCGCGTTGAATTCGTTCCGATAGGCGTTCCCCCGCACCTTAAGAATCTCAGGACGGGCGCGGAGACGCGCCTGGCGATGCTATCGGTCGCGCTGGCTCCTTATCCGGAGTTTGGAATCAATCGCTATGAAATTGATTCTTGCGGCGTTAGTTACACGGTCGACACCCTCCGCCATTACCGAGAGCTTTATCCAAAAGACGAACTCTTCCTGATTTTAAGTTCCGAGACGTTTAACGATCTTCCCAACTGGCGCGAGCCGGACGTTATTTGCGAATTGGCTTCGATAATTGTGGCGCGTCGCGCCGGATATCCTGAGCCGGATTTTGACGCGGCTCGATCTTTGGTTTCCGAAAAGCGTCTTGCGACGTTTCGTAAACAGACGTTGTCCATGCCTCTTATTGAGGTTTCCTCGTCGACAATTCGGGCGCGCGTCGCCTCTAAACAAAGCGTTCGGTTTTTAACCGCTGACGCGGTTGTGGATTTTATCGCGTCAAACAAATTGTATCAACAGTAATCCGAGGGCGCGTTATGAGCAATATTAAATTGTTTTTTTTATCGTTGGCGTCGCTGTGCGCGACGTTGTTGACCGGCGCTTTTGACGTTTGCTTTTCCGAGGAGACGCGAGAATTTAGGGAAGCAATCCCTCAAATGGAACGTTTTCGAGACGGCATTCCCCATTTTCTTGCCAAGGTCGCGAATAAAGAGGATCTGAAGATCGCTTATTTTGGCGGTTCAATTACTGCCGCTGATGGCTGGCGCGTTCAAACGCTCTCGAAATTTAACGAGCAGTATCCCGATTCGACGTTTACCGAGATCAACGCGGCGATTGGCGGAACGGGTAGCGATTTGGGCGTCTATCGTCAAGAGTTCGACGTTCTCCGGCATAATCCCGATTTAGTTTTTGTCGAATTTTGCGTTAATGACGGAGGCGCCTCTCCTGAAAATATTTGGCGACAGATGGAAGGGATCGTACGGCAGATCTGGCGCCATGATCTTGAAACGGATATCGTTTTCGTCTACACGTTCCGCGTTGGTCATGAAAACTATTATTTGTCTGGAAATTGCCCTCGTTCCGTTTCCGCGATGGAACAAATCGCGGACTTTTACGGGATACCTTCCCTTGATTTTAATATTCCCGTCGTGCAACTTCATGAAAAAGACAAGCTAACCTATCAGGCGGATAGCGCGGAAGCGGGAAAATTATTGTTTTCAACGGACGGGGTTCATCCCTTAAAAGAAGGGCATGAGATTTACGCCGACGTCGTGTGTTCCGCTTTTCGCGCTATGCGCGCGAAAAACGCCGTTTCCCCGTATCCTGATTCGAAAGCGCGTCAGGCTAAATTGGAAAACGTTTTCGTCGCCGATAATTACGAGAGCGCAAAATTGGTTCCAATCAGAGAATCGCAACTTTCCGGCGACTGGTCGGTTCTTTCCGACGATTCGCCGTTGGCGTGGATTAAAAACCGTTTGGGCGACTTAGTTTATGAATCGGATACGCCCGGCTCGAAGCTGACTTTCAAATTTAAGGGTTCGCAAGTTGCTATTTACGACGTTTTGGGACCAAACGGCGGACAGGTATGGATAACCCTGGACGGTCAAAAACGGGGACCGATAGCTCGTTTTGACAGTTATTGCACCTATCATCGACTTGCGACGCTTGTTTTAGGCGGCGGGCTTGATCCCAACGTCGAACACATAGTTGTCGTTGAAATTGACGACGACCAACCCGATCGTCAATCAGTCGCTTTCAGATTGCAAGATCCAGAAAAGGAGTTGGCGGAACCGAAATATCAGGGACATAACGTTTGGTTTGGTCCCATTATGATTATTGGCGACATAGTCGAATGAGCTTGAAGATTGGCGACTCTATGAATAGAGGAAGGCTTGCCGGTAAGACGGTCGTTGTGTCCGGCGGCACAAAAGGCGTCGGACGTTCGGCGGCGGAGGCGTGCGCGCGCGCAGGCGCGCGCGGCGTCAGTGAAGGGAGAGACGAACAAAGCGGGTGGAAAAAGAGTGATCGCAATCGCGGATTGGGTTCGGATGGACTTTTTGTTTTTACAAATTTGGAGAACGTCGACGACTGTCGTAAGTTGTTTGAGGAAGGCGCGTCTCGTTTTGGTCGGATTGACGGTTTTTTTAACTATGCGGGAATAACGTCGGTCGCCGCGTTGGATTCTTGCGACGTCGCGACTTTTGACCGGATTATGAACGTGAATTTTCGCTCGTGCTTTTTTTGTTGTCAAGAAGCGATTAGGCATATGCGGAAGGTTGGCGGAGGATCGATTGTTCTTACAGGATCTCCGCACGCTTGGTTCGGACTTAAAGACCGAGCCGTTTACGCGTGTTCTAAAGGCGTTATTTTTACATTGTCGCAGCACATTGCTCATAATTACGCAAACGAGCGGATACGTTGTAATTATTTAACTTTAGGTTGGACCGCGACTGAAGGAGAGATTGCGCTTAAACGAACGCAGGGAGAGTCTGAAGAAGCGTTGCGCCGTCGGGCTGCCGAGCTTTCTCCGATGGGGCGTATATTAGAATCCGACGAGTATGACGAAGCGTTGATTTATTTTATGTCGGATGATTCTCTGACGACGTCCGGCAGCGTGTTGAACGCAACGGGCGGGCTTTTTCTTTGAAATTCGCGACCGCTTTTGGGTTTTCGCTCGAGTCTGATTGTGGACTCGTTCGGAAACGAGATAAAGACTGAGTCGGGAAATTGACGGGTAGTTGTTCCCGTTCGAGCCGTTCGTGTTAGGCGACGCCACTCTTCGCTTCCCATCTTGCCCAACGCCCACTTTTTTTCTTTCCATACTTTTCTAAAGAACCTTATCGCGACCTCTTCCGCTACATTTTGGATTGGGGAACGAGGAATTTCAACGGCGTCAATTGAAACCTTGTTATTCAGAATCGGGACCGCTTGAAGTTTGTTTAACGCCTCGCAATACGCTTCTTGTTTGTCTTGCTCGACCTTAATCGTTTGCTCGAGATCATCTACGAGTTTGTCAATGAAAAATTCCGTGTCGTTTGCGATTTGAGCGAGTCGGAGAAGCGACTTTCGCCATTTGCCGGGAAAGATTTTTTCCAAGATTGGAATGAGTTCGTTTCTGATTCGATTGCGCGCAAATAATGGCGACGCGTTGGAAGAATCCGAACGAAAGAACTGATTAAGACTCGTTAGGTAATTGCAAATATCCTCTCGACTTACTCCCAGGAGAGGACGAATGATTACGATGGAATCGTCTATAACCCGACGGGGAGCTATTCCGCGAAGACCGTCTAAACCCGAACCTCGAAAAATACGAAAAAGCAACGTTTCAAGTTGGTCGTCGTTATGGTGAGCCGTAACGAGAAAGCGCGCTCCGTTTTGTTTAGCCGTTTCGATCAGAAGTCGATAGCGCAATATTCTCGCGGCGCTTTCCCAACTACCTTGGCGCCTTGATTCTTTCAGAAGTTCAACCGGATCGATTTGCCGCGCGAAAAATTCCAGTCGATAGCGCGCTGAAAGATCTTTGACAAAAAGAACGTCTTCGTCCGATTCTTCTCCGCGTGATCGGTGATCGACTGTAACAACGAAAAGATTTTCGGACGCTCCCGCTTGCCGCGCAATTCTCGCAAAAGCGCAGAGCGACGCGACGCTATCCGCGCCGCCCGACACGGCGAGACAAACTCGTCTTTTTACCCACTGATCCAGCGGAAAGGAATCAAGCAGTTTTTTTTCAAAATTTTCCAGCGACATCAGTAAACGTTCGAGCGACCGGTTGCCGAAGTATCTTCACGTTGAGCCGAATGAAAACAACGTTCGCGTTCTTCAGGAGAAATCGCGTAAATTTCAACTCTAAAGCGTTCGCTTAATTTTTCTTCATACTTTTTCCTCATCGCTTCTCTTCGCGCTTCGATTAGGTCTTCGCGAACTTGTTCTTGCACTTCCGAAAAAGACCGCGTTCGCTTAAGCTCTCGTTCGACGACGCGCACGATGGTTAGCGATGAATCGTCTTCAAGAATACGACTCATAGCGCCAACAGGAAGCTCTTGATTAAAAATCGCCGCTTCTATTTGTTTAGACCCTAGAACGCCGCGAGGCGTCCAATCTCTGTAACCGCCCTTGTCGGCGAAGGAGTCTTCCGAATCGACTCGGCAGACTTCCGCAAACAACGCTTCTTGGTCTCGCAAGGGGACGCTTTGAACGGCGTTGCCCATATGGGCGATTTTTTTTCTAGCGTCTTCGAGCGAACGATCCTGACCGTAATAGACAGTCATTCCCTGCCAACGGGCTTTATCTTCGACCGCGTACAGATCGGAATGAGCTTCATAATAACGTTTGAGTTCGAGGAGCGTCGGTTCGAAATCTTCCTCTCCAAGGTTGTAATTCATCCAGATATCGCCGAGTGTTTGTTGCAAAAAAATGCGCTTTTCTTGTTCGAAATCGCTTTGTATTTCGTTTTCAAAGTACTCTTCAAGTTCCCTAACGTTTTTACAGTGAAAACTTTCTTCCAATTCAGGCAACACTTTGCCGTCAAATTCTTTTTCGAGCTGTTTTGTTTGTTCTTCAACTTGATCCTTGGGACGACTAATAACGTAATCGTTATAAAAAAGAAGCCTTCTAATATATGAGTCTAGAATTTGCGAGAAAAGTTCGTCGCTATTAAGAAACTGTT
>CAMZEO010000053.1 GCA_947305735.1 uncultured Planctomycetales bacterium
CCAGAACGCGAGCGAGTTCGACGCGGAAATATCTTCGCGAACGCGACCGACGTAGACTTCGTCGGTATCGTGACAATGATAAGGCGTCGGGTATTCTTTCGCCTTGACGTCGTCCATCAGAATAACGCCCGGCATGGCGCGGAAGAGTTCGCGCGCCTTTTCGACGGTTATTTTGCGTTCAGTCTCGACGACGACGCTCTCGGACTGACAGTTGGCGACCGGAACGCGAACGGCCGTCGGGCAGACCTGAATCGAAGAATCGCCGAGAATCTTGCGCGTTTCATGAAGCAATTTAAGTTCTTCGGAGGTGTATCCGCGTTCGCGAACGCCCCCGATTTGCGGAATACAGTTGAATCCGATCGGATACGGAAAGGTTTCCGACTCGCACTCGCAATAACGACAGCCGGCGTCAAGCCAGGCTTTAGAGCTGTTGACAAGGTCGCGGTTGCCCGCGAGCCCCGCGCCGGACGTCGCCTGATACGTGCTTACGACGACGCGGCGAACGCGAGCGTAATCGTGCAACGGCTTGAGCGCGACGACCATCTGCGTCGTCGAGCAGTTCGGACTCGAAATCAAACCCTTATGCTTGCGGATATCCTCCGCGTTGACTTCCGGAATGACGAGCGGAACGTCCGGATACATCCGCCAATACCCGGATTCGTCAACGATAACCTTGACGCGCTTGCGAGCCTCCGGCACGAAATCGCGCGCGACGTCGTCCGGAGTCGACGCGATAACCAAATCCACGCCGTCGAACGCTTCGGGACGAAGCTCTTCGACGACGACGCTTCCGCCGTCGAACGGAATCGAGCGACCGGCGCTGCGTTTCGACGCTAAAAATTTCATCTTCTTATAGGGAAATCCACGCTCTTGAAGCATACGTATGATCAGCGTTCCCACCGCGCCCGTCGCGCCTACCACCGCCACGTTGTCGTACACGATTGTCTCCTAACAAAACAATATGGTTTTATCGTCATAAAATTAGACTAATCTAACTTTTCTTAACAAAAACTGAACGTTCTCGACGAACGCGCAATATTATGCGCTCGTTTTACAACCGCGCAAGGGGTTTTTTGTTGAAAGCGTTCGTTTTTTGGCGTTTTTTAAGGATTTTTGTTAGATATGACTAACTTCTAAAGAAAAATATCGCCCCTACTAGGAAACCGCGCCAAAACCGACGCGTTCTTCGGCAGGAAAAACGTCGCAAACGTTCAGTTCTCTTTTGGCGCAATCACGGGACGGAACCCGACGTCGGCGGCGTGGAAATACGGAATAATCCCGACCCTAAACGAGCTCGTGGCTCGCTCGGGCCAGTCTTTCCAACTCCCGCCGCGAACGACGCGATCCAGCCGTTCCAAATCGCCCGGCTTGTCGGTCGGAACGACGCTTCCCGACTCCGCGCCGATTCGGGTCATCGGCGAACTCGTCCATTCGGCGACGTTTCCAATCATGTCGTAGAGTCCGAACGCGTTCGGAACGCGCGAGCCGACGGGATCCATTTCAACGGAACCGTCGTCGACCGGCGCTTTGCGCCAGTAGTCGACCGAGCCCTGTCCGACGCGCATACTCGACAGGCTCTTGTCCGCCAAATTCGCATAGTTCGCGAAATCGGTCTTTACGTCTCCGAACCAAAACGCGTCCGACGACCCGGAGCGCGCCGCGTATTCCCATTCTCGCTCCGACGGAAGCCGGACTTCGCACCCGTCGGGCAAAGCGCCGCTCGCCTTGAGTCTCTCTTCAAGCCATGCGCAAAATCTTTCCGCCGCGTCGTATCCGACCCTGGTTGCGGGCTGTTTCGGCAAATTCGCCGGTCGACCGGGTCGCGCGTGGTCTTTAGTCAACTCGTCGACGTAACGGCTGTCGTGGCTCGGATCGAAATGCGCGTACAATTCGTTTGTTACTTCGGTCGACGCCATCCAGAACCCTTGCGCGATTCTCATCGGTCGTCTTGGATACTCCGCGATCGACTCGTCGTTCGAGCCGTACCAGAAATCTCCGGCTGGAATCCAGCGAACGTCGATCGTCTTGCCGTCTCCGACCGCCAGCGTCTTGCCGACGACTCCGTCCGGCGCCGTCGCAAATTGACGCGCCGACGCTTCGTCGGGATTCGCGAAAGGCGCGAAATTCTCGACGACGAACGGCTTGAATTCGGGTCGAACTTCCGGATCCGGAACGATCGGCGGATTCGCCGCGCGACGCGCTTCGACTTGTTCGCGCGCTTCTTGTTCGTCGGTCGCGTCCCCCTCGGGGTCTTCGTCGACGTCCGCGTATTCTTTTGAATATAAGTTGCGCAGTTTCCGATATTTCGCAATCGACGCCATTTGGTCTTCATGCGTGATCCGCATCCAGTCCAGGAGAACTTTGTTTTGCCAATGCCGATGAGCTTCCGTCCAGGTGCCGTAACAGGGCGCGTTTAAATCGATCCACGTATAGAGGCGATCGTACGCTTCGTCGTCAAGTTGAACGTTGTGATGTCCTTTTTTAAGAGTTTGAATCAGCGGCGACACGCTCGCGTGGTACTCCCCCGGCTGGAAAATATGAACGTCGCTTTCCGGTCCCGGCGCGCTGACGTAAGGTCGCAACGCCATATAGCTGCGATAGAACGGACCGATTTGACGCAGCGCGCCGTCCTCGACCGTTTCGAGCGAATAGTCTTTGAAATCGGGAAAAACCGATTCTTCAGTCAACCCGAGTCGTTCGCGCGACTTCGCGCTTCCGTCATGACAACCAACGCAATACTTGTCCAGAACGGGCTGAACTTCGCGCAGGAAATCGAACCCGCGCGCGGGACCGCGCCATGGCGTCAACTCGCGCGGATCGATCCGGCTCGCGATAGGACGATCGTTCGGGGAAATGTCGTTCGCGTTTTCGTGGCAACCGAAACACGAGACCGACTCTCCCTGTTTGCCAACCAGCCAGCTGCGCATAAGCTGCGCGGCGCGCCCTTCGGCGTCCAGCGGCTGAATCGCGATCGGAACGTTCGCGGGAACGCGAAAAGCCGCGCTTCCGTCTTCTTCGACGGGGACGGTTCCCAAAACGCGCTTGACGTCCCAACTGCTCTCGATTCCGATCACGTCGTTATGTCCCGAAAAAGGATACGCGAAGTGATATTCGAAAACGCGAAGCGACTTGATCGTCCCGCGAGGAACGTCGGGAAGTCCCGCGCCAAAATAAACGTCCGCCAGAAAGACGGACGCGTCTTTTTGATCGGGATTCGTTCGTTCCGCGAGAACGGGCGGACGTTTGCGCGGCGCCAGAAGAATCGGGTCGGTGAAGGCGGAGTCCTTTTCCAAAACGATAGGGGTCATATTGTCGAAAACGTCGACGAGCCAGATTCCCCAGCCGTCCCCGCGATTAGCGGAAACGAGGAAATAACGCCCCGCGCCGTCGTCCGCGCTCGTTCCCAAAGGCTCGACCTGCAAAAATTTCGGCCAACGATTCTGATAAAGGTAATCTTGAATTTCATTCTCGACGACGTCCTCGCGCCCCGGTATCGATTGAACGACGCCTTCCGTTTCGCGCCGTCCAAGTCGGGGGTCGAATAGAATAAGGCGTCCCGGTCGCCCGACGTGATGTCCGGAAACGACCCCTACGAAACGCGCGGGATCCCCGGGAATCGGCTTCGCGTAGAACAGAGAATTAGGCCAGTAAGAATTCGACCCGTAATACGCCGTCTGATTCGTGCCGTCCGGATTCATCGTGAAGAGAATACGATAGAAAAAGTGAGGCGTGTCGGTATATTCCCAGCGAAGATACATGACGCGCCCGTTTTCCATCATCGTCGGACACCAGTCGCTGTCCTGCTCGAACGTAAGTTGTCTGATTTTCTTCGTTTCGGGGTTCATGCGATACAGAAGAGCCATCTGTTTGCGTCCCGATTCGCAAGGGAGTCCCTGAAACGTCGCGTTCGACCCGTAGACGACGTCGCCGTCGGGCAGGTAGCAGGAATCGAAAAAGTCGATTTCGTCGATATCGGGCGAGATCTGTTTGACGCCTCCGAACTTGCCGTTCGCGTCGAGCGCGAGTTCGTGCAACGCCCAGCGACCGTTCGCGCCCGGCGCGGTGAACATAAGTCGGTTCGCGTCGAATTCGAGATCCGCGTCGACGATCGTCTTGCCGTCGGAGTCGAAGAGAACGTCGCAACAGCCCGTCGCGGGGTCGATCGAGACGATTTGCGAGCCGATATTTTTCGGGACGTCTTCGGTGACGTAAGCGTTGAGCGTCGGGGTCGCTATTTGGTTTGCTCCGCGTTTAATAGCGAGAACGCGACGCTCGGCGAGAAGCGGATGCGCCAGCAGCGCGCGTTTCTGCAACGCCGATAGTTTCGACGCGAAGTCGGGCGCGTCCGGAGACGTCGCGAGCGCGTCGAGATCCGTTAGAAACGACTCCCCGTCGGGATACTCGTCGCCAAAAGTCTCGATAAGATCTTCGATCGCCAGACGCAAAGCGACCGGGTCCGGCGCCCCGTCGTTCGACGCGTAACCAATATTCGAGGCGACAATTAAGAACCATAGCAAAAGAAACGAAAGAAATCGGACGTTCATCGTCGTCGGCTCCCATTATTAACGAAAAATAACAAGCGACGGCGCCATTATAAAACGGTTCGCCCCGCTTTGCAAGGGCGACGCTCCGACGGAAATCCGCAGTTCGCGGACGCGACGTAAAATATCCAAGCGACGCCAAAACGATCAAAAGCGTCCCGCGAGAAGCGCGGAGAGCCGCCGACGTATTTTGAAACGGGAAGAGCGTCCCCGACTTCTATTGCGCTTGCCAAAATTATCCCAAAATGATAAAATGCGTTGCGCTCGTTCCCGCCGTTTCAAGTCGGAACCGGAAACGTTTGTTCAAGGCGTCGAAATCGACGAAGAAGAGCGCGGCAAACGCTTCGGAGTTCGCGCCCTTAACGCGCGAAGACGCCGCTTGAAAAAATGGAACAAACGTCGATAATACGAAGAATAAACCAAACGGCGTCAACCAACCGTCTCTAAGGAGCAAAGATGAACGGATTAACGGAATATGATAAAATTCAGGAAGCGGTCGCGGTCGTTCGCGAACGCTGGACCAAAAAAGCGGACGTCGGAATCGTGCTCGGCACCGGACTGGGCGCGCTCGCCGAAAGCATCGTCGCCGACGTCGTCGTTCCCTACGAGGAGTTGCCGCATTTCGCGCGCTCGACCGTGGAAACGCACGCGGGCAAATTGATCCTCGGAACCCTCGAGGGCAAAAACGTCGTCGCCATGCAGGGACGATTCCACTACTACGAAGGATACTCGCCCAAACAGATCGTTTTTCCAATCCGCGTGATGAAAGCGCTCGGCGCGGAAACGCTCGTCGTCTCCAACGCGTGCGGCGGTCTGAATCCTCAATTCAAACCGGGCGACGTCATGATTCTCGAAGATCATATCAATATGCTCGGAATCAATCCTCTGATCGGCGTCAACGACGAGCGGCTCGGACCGCGCTTCCCCGACATGATCGAGCCGTATTCGAAAGAGCTGATCGAAAAAGCCCGGCAAGTCGCTCTTGAAAACGGAATCTTGACGCAAAAGGGCGTCTACGTCGCCGTTCCCGGTCCGAATTTGGAAACGCGAGCCGAATACCGATTTTTCCGCGCGATCGGCGCCGACGTGGTCGGAATGTCGACGGTTCCGGAAGTGATCGTCGCGGTTCACGCGGGAATGAAAGTCCTCGGCTTCTCGATCGTCACCGACATGGGGCTCGCCGACGCGCTCGAACCCGCGAACATAGAGCGCATTTTGCAAAACGCGGCGGAAGCGGAGCCGAAGATGAACAAGATTATTCGCGGCGTCTTGAAGACGCTTTAATCCTTACGTTTAACCAGTTCAAGGAGTCGTTATGCGCAACCTTATTCTTTACGCCGCGTTGCTCGTCTGCGCGTTTCCGGTTTTGTCCGCGACTTCTTCGGCGAGCGCCGAAGAATCGCGGGACGCGAACGTCGAAAAGTCCGAATACGACAAAATTCAGGACGCCGTCGCGTTCATACGAACGAAATGGGATAAAACGCCCTCGATCGGAATCGTGCTCGGCACCGGTCTGGGCGCGCTCGCCGACCAAATCGAGGCGGACGTCGAAATCCCTTACGGCGATATTCCGCATTTCGCGACCTCGACGGTCAAGTCGCACGGCGGCAAACTCATTCTCGGAACCCTCGAAGGCAAAACGGTCGTCGCGATGAAAGGGCGGCTTCACTACTACGAAGGATACTCCGTCAAAGAAATAACCTTCCCGATACGCGTTATGCGCGAGCTGGGAATCAAAACGCTGATCGTTTCGAACGCGTGCGGCGGACTCAACCCGCAATATCAGCCGGGCGACGTCGTGATCATTGAAGACCATATCTCGCTCTTTATGCCCAATCCGCTCGTCGGCGTCAAAGACGAGCGGCTCGGAACGGGAATGGATATGCTCGAGCCGTACTCGCGCGATCTGATCGCTCTGGCGCGCAAAGTCGCGCTTGAAGACGGAGTCGCGACGCAAAAAGGAGTTTACGTCGCCGTTCCCGGTCCGCAATTCGAGACGCGCGCCGAATACCGGCTCCTGCGCGGCGTCGGCGCCGACGTCGTGGGAATGTCGACGGTTCCCGAAGTCATGGTCGCGGTTCACGGAGGAGTGAAAGTCCTCGGTTTTTCGGTAATTACCGATATGGGACTTCCGGACTCTCTGGAACCCTGCGATTTGGAACGCGTCATTAAGACGGCCAACGACGCCGAGCCGGTCTTAAGCAAACTTGTCCGCGACGTCGTCAAGGCGATGTAAACGCAATCCGTGGAGAAACAACAATGACCTTATTGAACAAATCGATCGTTTCGCTCGTTTTTCTTTCGCTTGCGACGTTGGTCGCGGTCGCCGACGGAGCGCAAGTCGCGTTCGTCGAAGATCCGGAGATCGCCGTTCCCAACAAAGTCGAGCCCGAAGTCGACGGGTCAATATTCGCGTCGCGAACGCCCGAAGAGTATCGATCGGCGATTTTAAACGCGACGAACGAAGCTCAAATCGACGCTTTCATCTGTCAACAGATGGTTCAGGAAAAACGCGAGGCGGGCGAAGACTTGACCGATTACGAATTCAACGAGTATCTCGATACGCGGGAGGTCAAAATAGAACGTCAACGCCGCGTTCAAGAGTGGATGAAAGAACGCGAAAAAGCAAAGGCTAACGCGACGAAACCAAACCTCGTCAAGATGATCGCCGTCCTTGGCGCGATCGTCGTCGTTCTTCTGATCGTCATGGCGATCGGGGGCGGAAGCAAGCCGAAACAGGGGTCGCCGGAAAAACAAGAATAGCCGGACGTTCGCGTTTTTCGCCCTTGTCAAATGGAAAAACGCGTCTATAATAGCGCGGAACATAAGTTGACAAGGGGAAAGAGCCGGTTCTGCCGGAGTTTGAGTTCGAACTCCGGTAGAATTGCGGAACCCCGTCAGGGAGCATTTTTTATGGCGTCAGATCGAGAACAAAAAACCAAGGAAGAAGCGATCCAGCTTACCGGAGTCGTCACCGAAGAGGTTCGCGGCGCGTTTCGCGTCAAAATCGACGACATGGATCATACGGTGCTGTGCCGCCTCGCCGGCAAAATGCGCCAGTTCCGTATCCGCGTCGTGCCCGGCGACCGCGTCACCGTGGAAATCAGCGGTTACGACATGGATCGAGGACGCATCGTTTTCCGCGAGCGTTAATTTCCAAACGCGGCGTCTCGCGACGCCGAGCAAATCGCGCTTGACGCGTCGCGCTCTTTTTGTTAGAGTACGACGCGCTTTTGTTATTAAGCGGGAATCCCCGTCAAGCGAAAGCGCGCTCAAAGAACGTTCAACGACAACAAGAGAACGACGATGCGCGTTTTTACAACTGCTCTCATTTTGACAATAGCGGCGCTAACCGCGTTTGGTTGCGCGAAAAAGGTCAAGGTCGATCCGTACAAAGAACAGCAGCAGAAAGTCCTTATGAATCGAGGACGGCTAGTTCAAGACCTGGCCAGACCGGGCAACATTCACGCGGCGAAAATCGAGGGCGTGGCGCTCGTTCGCGGACTTCAGGGAACCGGCGCGGACGAACCGCCCTCGACTTATCAACAGCTCCTGCTTCAGGACATGATACGCGATCCCGACCTGAAAAGAACGGCGAAATCGCAAATCGCGTCGCTCAACACGGCGATCGCGCTTATGGAAACGATCGTTCCGCCGGGCGCGCGCAAGGGGGATCGGCTCGACGTCGGAATCAAACTGTTGCCGCAGTCCGAGGCGTCGAGCATTCAAAACGGATACGTCGAAAACGCGGAGCTCTATCAGTATATGGCCGCCGACGTCATTCGGCGCGGTTATAAGCTCGGATCCGTCAACGGGTTCGTCACTCTCGATCCCGATCTTGTCGAAAAGAAAAGCCCCGTCGCGTATAAGCAGGGCAAGATCATCGGCGGCGCGGTCGTCTCGAGACCGCGACCCGTCTGGCTCGAAATTAAAGAAAACGAGCGTTCGGCGGGCGTCGCCCAGCGGCTCGAAGACGTGATCAACAAGCGGTTCAGCTACGCGCGCGCGGGCTACGCGGGCAAGAAGAAAGTCGCCGAGGCCAAGTCGGGCGCCGCGCGAATCAATCTGGAAGTGCCCGAGGAATACAAAGACAACGTCGTGCGTTACGTCAACGTAATCGGCGCGATTTCTTTCTACGAGACGGAAGACGAGCTCAACGAGCGCGTCGATAGGCTTTCCGAACAGCTTTTGAATCCGGAGACGTCCGAGTTCGCCGCGATTCAGCTTGAAGCGATCGGTCCGCGCAACGCGAAAGTCGTCGACGCGATCGGACGCGGTCTCGAGTCGCCGAACGACTCCGCGCGTTTCAACGCGGCGATCACGGCCGCGTACTTCAATATCCGCTCGCAACGCCAACTGACCGCCAAAGTTCTCGCGGAATTCGCGCGCAAGAATTCGACGTATCGTCCCGCCGCGCTCGCGACGCTCGGAGTCTGCATGAAGACGTCGTTCGACGTCGATTCCGAGTTGCGCGATCTCCTGACCGAAGACAATATCGAAACGCGTTACGGCGCGTTCCGCGCGCTGTGGACGCGCAATCCGTCCGACTATATGATTCAGGGCGAAAACATGGCCAATCAGTTCGGCTATCACTGCTTGAACTGCGGAGGCTCTCCCTACGTCCACATCTCGCAGAGCGTAAGACCTGAAATCGTTCTATTTAACGCCGATCAAATCTATCTGCGCGGAAAAGTCGACCTGGAAGCGAATCCCCGTTTGACGATTCGAAGCGACGACGACGATATCGTCGTGAAAAAATACGAAGCGGAAGACGGAATCGACGAACAGCGCCGCGTCGGCTACAAGGTCGACGACGTCGTTAGAGCGATCGTCGAAATTGGCGGCGCTTATCCGGACGTCGTTTCGTTCCTGACGCAGGCGAAAACAAACAAGCTGCTCTACGCCGCGACCGCCGACGGCTCTTCGGCGGAATGTCCGCTCGCTATCGACGCGTTGCCCGGCTCGAGAACCTCGCATTTTAAGAAGGTCAAAGACGTCCAGGCGATCGCCGAGCGAGAAGCCGCCAAAGAAAAAGCCGAGCGAGAAGCGAACAAGCCGTCGATGTGGTCGAAGATGAACCCCGCGACGTGGTTCGCCGGTTCAAACGACGGAGGCGACGACGAGTTCAGTCTCGAAGAGTTCGACAAGGTCAACGCGGAAACGTCCGAAGAGTCCGAGGAATTCGAACTTAATCAGGACGAATAACGCTCGAACGTCCAATTCGATTTCGAAAACGCGCTTCCAACGGAGCGCGTTTTTTTTGGCGCGGCGGCGCGAGGCGCGAACGCCCCGCTCCCGTTGCTCTCCGTCCGTCGCCAACCGCCCGGTCGATCAACGCGGCGCGCGAGCGCGGAATGGAAGGCCGCGCCGACGGCAACACGGGGCGACGTCAAAACAACCGCAAGACGCCCCCGCGCGAAGTATGGAAGGTCGTCGATACGAATTTGCGCGACGCCTCTTTTCCTTGACAAAACTATCCGACAATGTTACAATAAGCGCGGAGGGATTTGTAATGTCGACAGGCGCAAATCAGGAGTACAAAGATCGATTGTTCAAGTTCATTTTTGGCAATCCCGAGCATAAAAAGTGGACGCTCAGCCTCTATAACGCGGTCAACGGCTCGAATTATACCAACGAAAACGACATAGAGATCAATACAATCGAGGACGCCGTTTATATGAGGATGAAGAACGACGTTTCTTTTTTGATCGACGACACAATGAATTTGTACGAACAACAAAGTTCGTACAATCCCAATATGCCGTTGCGATTTTTAATCTACGCGGGCATGTTGTACGACAAGTACTCCGCTCGTCACAAAATCAAATTATACAGTTCCAGGTTGCAACTTATTCCGACGCCTCGTTGCGTCTGCTTTTACAACGGGCCGGACGACAAAGCGGATCGTTTCGTCCTCAGACTGTCGGATAGTTTTAAGGAAGGTTCCAAACCCGACGTCGAAGTGTCGGTATTGATGATCAATATCAACTACGGTCGCAACAGGGAACTGCTCGACGCGTGCAAACCGTTAGGCAACTATTCGTGGTTTGTCGGCAAAACGTCCGAAAAATTGCAGATTCTGAAAAATAAACGAAATAAGCAGGGCGCGCCAACCAGACGGGAATTCAGGGAATATCTGGAAATAGCGCTCGACGAGACGTTGGCTGAAATGCCGGACGATTTTGAGATTAAGGAGTTTCTTTTAGACAATCGGGCGGAGGTGAAGCATATGAGCATTACGGAATACGACGAGGAACTGACTTTATCGATGGAACGCGAAGAAGCGCGCGAAGAAGGACGCGAACAAGGACGCGAAGAAGGACGCGAAGAAGGACGCGAAGAAGGACGGCTGGAAAACATGAAAGAAAACGCGGCCAACATGCGCGCCGAAGGATTTGACGACGAATTGATCGCGAGGATTCTGCGAGTCGACGTCGCCGACGTCAGAATCTGGCTTGATTCAAACGAAAACTAGAGTCGCGGCAATCAGTCGTCGGATCTTGTTCAAGTCGCGTCGCGCCTTCCAAGAGCTTTCTTAATAATCGGCAAAAGCCCCAACTTTCGCGCGACGCGAATCAGCCGACGACGAACGCGAAAGCGCAGACGGCGCAACGGATAGATCGCGTTCCAGAAACGAACGTAGAACAGATAGAGCTTACTCGTCGTTTCAATATGCTTTCCTTTTCGCTGAAACGAGGTCAGAACGCCGAGAACGTCGGAGTCGGGCACGGTCTCGAGCGCGTAAGTGTTGTCGCCGCGAATAAGATAGAAGTCGTCCTTAACGGCAATCACCCTGTGGAGGATGAAGAGTTCCCCGCGCTTGTAGAAAGCGACGTCGTATTTCCGCAACCGCGACGCGGGAACGCGAATCACGACCAGATCCCTGTCCTGTCGCAACATGGGTTCCATGCTCGTCCCTTTGATCTTATAGACCAAAACGCCGTCGCGAGCAAGGAGTTTTTCAAAAGAACTCATTCTTTAAGCGCGTTAATTTCGCGCAGTTTCTCGATAATCCCCGCGACGTCGTTCGCGGCGGTCTCGCGGTCGACGTCGTACTCGGCGCAAAGAAGATCGACGATCTTTTCTTCGGTCGTTTCCTCCTTCAGCGCGTCGACGATAAACGCCGCCGTCTCGTTGTTCCTGACGATCCCGTTGAACGACAACGCTCCAACGGAAACCATAAACTGAACGTCTTCAATCTGTTGCGTGATAAAATCAGGCTTGAGTTTCATGTCGCGGCATTCCTAACAATTCTGAAATTCTTCTTGATTCGCTTCGTCGGCGCGGTTCTTGTCTTCAATCGCGCGCTTTAAATCGAGGGAAAATTGCGCTTTTCTCACTTCGCGGCAGTCGTTAGACGCGACTGGACAACGACTGAACGGCGTGCATTCGGGCAGAAACGCGCAGTCTCGGCACTTTTCCCTCGCGGTCTCCGGATTAACAAACGATCTGAGACTCTCGTTGTCGCATACGCCTTCGTCGAGATTTCCAATCTTCGAACCGGGAGGGCAATGCTCGCAATTGTAAAGCGTTCCGTCGGGCGCTATCATCACCATTTCAAAGGGAAGATCCGCCATGCAATGGTTCGACTTAAACGAACGAAAAGTCGTATTGTACGCGAAGGCGAATCCTTCCCGAACAATACGATCCTGAAGATCGAGACACTTCTTCCAGATCTCGCCGGAACGATCCCCGCGCTGAATTGCATAAAGGGGTCTCAGAAAGACGGAAACCTGCTTTTTATTCGACGTCGCCTCCGAGAGATCGCGGAAAAACAGTTCCATTCTCTCGAGATTGTTCGCGTCGGCGTTGCACCTGACCATCGTTCTGATATTTCGCCTGGCAAGCGCGTCTATTCCCCTTAGCGCCGCTCGATAATGATCCCGGTCGAGAAGATATTTTTTCTTGGCGACATAATCCGCTTCGTCCCCGTCCATGGAAACCTGAACGTAAGTCAGACGCCAGTCTTTTTCCATCTTTTCAACAAGTTCCTCGGTAAGCAGACTCCCGTTGGTGGTCATCGTGGAATGGAACTTGACGTCGCGTTCGGCAAGCGCGGAACAAATCGCGTCTATAGCGCGCGTCCCAAGGAGCGGCTCGCCGCCAAACCAGGCGAGACTGATATCGGCGTCTTTTCGATGCGTGGACAGAATGAATTGAATCGTTTTCGCGACGATCTCGTCGGTCATGGCGACCTGCTTCATCCCTTTTTCGTAACAATAGACGCACCTTGCGTTGCAACCGGTCGTAGGCAAAACGACGTAAGATTTGAACCCTTCCCTCGTGGAAACGGCGCGAACCATCTTGAAAACGCCTTCGTAATACGCGCGCTCGTCCCGGGTCTCGGGAACGAGAAAATAATCGAACGCCAATTCGCGCAACGAAGGGTCGGCTTCCACCACCCTATCCGAGACAAAAATTTCTTCCGGGCAAAAGTCGCCGTCATATTCGACGCACTGCTTTGTGAACAGATTATAAAGGTACAAATCGGAGCCAAGACGAACTGGGAATAAAAACTGCGACCATTTGTACCTGATTTCAGGACGAACAACCTGCCTACGGATAAAACTCTCGATAGTCTTATCCTTTTCCCAAATTATTCTCATCGTTCCGGGGACTCAAGAAAGAAACAATCGGTTTCCCGCGAGAAAAACCCGCGACGCGCGCCCTCTAATTATTCGGACGACGTTATTAAAGGGCGTTAATGTCGCGGACAACAATCTGATTGTAAAATTAATTCGAAGAACCGTCCTTCGTGCAAGGAAGAATATTGCCTTCGCTGTTGTCGCAGGCGCAATGATCTCCAGTCTGACCGAAACAAGGAAACGCGCGAATGGCGTCGTTCTTAATTTCCTCAATTTCCATAACGGGGGAAACGTATTTTTTCATCTCAGTTAACTCCTCTGTAAATCAAATCAAAAAACAAGGGGAAAAACTCCCTTTCGAGTTCCGTTAAAAATCGCGAATCCCGGTCCGCGCGACGATCGCCGCGTCGGGATTCAGGTTGCACGTCAATTTGAAGCATGGAGTCGAGCGCAACAACAGCCGCTCAAGTTCCATAATCCTCCGGAGTTGTTCGACAACGGAAGAATTATGCGCCTCGCGAAAAACGACGGGAAAAGCCTGCGTCGGCGTAATCCGCTCGATACGATTCTCCTCGCCGCGCGTCAGCCACACGATCGCCTTCAACGGCGCGGAAATATTCCGCCCCAACTTATGTTTGCCGGTCCACGGGGAACCGTAAACGACGGCGCCGTCTTCTCTAATTTTTACGAGCGGTCGATCGTCGTTAATCATTGCGACGCGGTCGCCGAACGTTTCTCGCCAAAACCGCGCGTGCGTGCTTTTGCCGGTTCCGCTGGGCGCCGTGAAAACGTAAGCGACGCCGTCCATGCTCAAGGCCGATCCGTAAAACTGCAAAACGTCGCGAGCGACAAGCGCCTCGCCCAGGCGCCAGTCCAGCGTCAGATTCTCGACGCATTCGTCGCTCAACGTCGCCGACGTCAAGCCTTCTTCGATCCGAACCGCCTCGCGGACGCGTTTCACCGTATCAAAGTGGAGGTCCGAGTACTCGCAACGTTCGACGGGAGTTTTGTCGCTCCAATACTCTCGAAAAAACTCGTAGTTCTCCCTATGCGCGCAAACGACCTCGATCGGAACCCCCGCAAGCTCTACGGTAAAGCGATATTTACCTTTTTCCATGAAAAATCTCGCCGTTTCGCAAGCGCCTCGCCAGGGATTTGCCCCTTCTCTTGACGGCGTTTTTGACTCTCCTGAAAAACGCGGGCGGAGTCAACTCGACCCCCGCGACGTAAAGCGTTCCGCCGCGCGCCGCCACGACCGCCAGACCTAAACTCGGAGTCTGATGAATAACCGTTCCCGGCGCAAACAAATGCTCCTTTGCTTCAAAACGAATCGTTCTTGAAAACCAGGTCTTGTCGCCGACGGGAACGTACACGCCATAGGAGCCGAACGCGCGGATCATACGGTCGATTTGCTCCCAGGGTTCGTCAAAGCGGATCGTTCTATCGGAAGCGCTCGGCTTCTTCCAATACTCCGCCTCACCCTGCGGAACCGCCTTATTCCACAGCTCTTCCGGATTCTCGAGCCATTCCCTCGCCAACTCGGGTCCGATCATTTGACATTTGCAATGCAACGAGTCTTGAGTCTCGCGTTCGTCGAGGTAAAAACGACGTTGCGCCACGACGTCGCCCGCGTCAAAACGATCGGTCAACTTGTGAATCGTGACGCCGCTTTCCTTACGCCCCTCCAAAATAATTCTCGGAAAAGGCCACGCGCCCCTGCCGACGGGCAATAGCGTCGGATGCATGTTCAATCCCCGACGGTCGCCGATCGGAATTTTATAGGAGTAACCAGCCGAGAACACGTAATCGCACCCCGCTTCATCGAACAGACGCGAGATTTCGCGTTCGTCGATCGGCTTAAATTGGAAAGGAATCTTATGCTCCTTCGCCAGTCGGACGACTTCGCAACTTTCCCGCTTGTCGGAACCGACGTAAATCTTCAGGATCTGGACGTCGTCGCGCGCCAGAAACTCGGACAGGCAATTAGCGTAATAGTCGTATCCGCAATACGCTATTTTTAGCATTCGATCGCCCTTTATCAAATAATAATTCCGCGCCGCCGACGAAGTTTCGACCAGCCGCCGCTATAAGTCTAATAAAAAAACGCCCCGCGTCAACAAATAAGATTAAACAAAAATAAAAAAAGTAAAAACAACTTCCGAAAACAAAAAATCAGGCGCAACCGAGAAAGTTTCACAAAGAAATGAAACGGCGCCGTTTTATAAAACTCTTTATCCTCGACGTCAGGCGATTGGGGCGCAAACGGTCAACTAGCGGTCGCGCGGCGAAACGAGCAGTTTCGAGCGTCCGCGAAACGCGAAGTCCGACGCGACGTCCGGATTCGCGGACAAGAAACCGACCAAAAAAATCATTCTTCAAGCGCGCTGATTCCGCGCAATTTCTCCAGAATACAGGCGACGGCGGCGGCAGTTTTTCTGTAGATTTCGTACTCGGCGCAAAGAAGATCGACGATCTTTTCTTCGGTTGTCTCCTCCTTCAACGCGTCGACGATAAACGCGGCGGTTTCGTTGTTCCGGACGATTCCGTCGAACTACCGCGCCCCGACTGAGACCATAAATTGAACGCCTTCGATATTTTGCGTAATGAAACCAGATTGAATCTTCATATTCGCGCGATCCCTAACAATTCCGAATCTTTTCTTCGTCGGCGTCGCCGACGCGATTCCTGGTTTCTATCGCGCGTTTCAGGTCGCGCATAATCAGCGCTTCCTTCACTTCGCGGCAGTCGTTGAGCGCGACCGGGCAACGGCTGAACGGCGTGCATTCGGGCAGGAACGCGCAGTTTCGACACTTTTCCCTCGCCGACTCCGGGAAAACAAACGAGTCGAGATACTCCTTCTTGACGACGCCTTCGTCAAGATTCCCAATCTCTGTTCCCGGAACGCAATGCTCGCAATTGTAGAGCAAACCGTCCGGCGCGATTACGACGCTTTGGTAAGGAGTCTCAGCCATGCAATAGATCGACTTAAACGCCGTTAATTTCGTCGCCTTGCCAAAGGAGAATCCTTCGCGTTCGATTCGATCCTGAACTTCAAGACACTTCTTCCATACCTCGCCGGATCGCTCGCCCGCCTGAACTTCGAAAATCGGGGTCGGATAAACGGAAACGGCGCTTTTATTCGACACTGCGACGGAAATATCGCGGATAAATTGATCCATTCCGTCGACGCTATCCTCGTCGACGTTGCACCTGACGGTCGTCTCAATATTTCGCTTGGCAAGCGCGTCGATTCCGCGAAGAACCGTCCGATAATGATCCCCGTCAAGAAGATACCTTTTTTTGGCGTAATAATCCGATTCGTCGGCGTCCATGGAAATCTGGATAGCGTTCAGACGCCAGCTTTCCTTCATTTTTTCGACGAGATCCTCGGTAAGAAGGCTCCCGTTGGTGGTCATCGTGGAACGGAACTTAACGCCGCGCTCGGAAAGCGCCGAACAAATCGCGTCGATGGCGCGCGTCCCAAGAAGAGGCTCCCCGCCAAACCACGCGAGACGAATATCCGCGTCTTTCCTATGAGTGGAAAGTATAAACTCGATCGTTTTCGCGAGGGTCTCGTCGGTCATGGAGACCTGTTTCATTCCCTCTTCGTAGCAATAGACGCAACGGGCGTTGCACGCGGTCGTCGGAAGGATCGTGTACGAGTCGTAGTCGCTTTTCATGGAAACGGCTCGCACCAGCTTTAAAACGCCTTCGTAAAACGCGCGTTCGTCTCTGGTCTCGGGAACGAGGAAAGAATCGGACGCCAACTCCCGCAAGGAAGAGTCGGCGTCTATCTTTGCGAACGTAAAGACTTCGTCCGCGCGAAAAGTTCCCTCGTACTCGACGCACTGTTTCGTAAACAGATTAAAGAGGAACAACCCGTCTTCGAGACGAACGGGAAGCGCGTATTGCGACCATTTGTAGGCGGTTCCGGGACGAACCAACCCCGGTCGAATAAAACGTTCGAGCGTTTTATTCTTTTCCCAAATCTCTTTCATCGCCCTCTGGAACTCTTAAAGAAAAACGCGGAACGCGCCTCGCTCATCTGGGTCTATTGCTTGGACACGACGACGAAGAAGGAACGCTCTCGGTGCAACCGGAAAAGTTTCCGCTACAATTCGAGGGGCAATCGCCGTCGGACGAACAATCGCTGCTACAATGAAGACAGAAAGCGCGGATCGCGTCGTTCTTGATTTCTTCCACTTCCATAACGGGAGCAACATACTTTTTCATCTTAACAAAATCCTTTGTAAAACCATATAATAAAAATAACGGCACCCCCTGATATTTCAAGGCTTAGCCATTTTCACAAATTCCATTCAACGCGACGACCGCAGCTTCGGGATTCATGTTGCACCTCAGCTTATAGCAAGGGACAGTCTGCAACAATATCCTTTCGAATTCCATAATCTTCCGAAGACGATCAGAGTTCGACGCATGCGCCTGACGGAAAACGACGGGAAAAGCCTGCGTCGCCGTGATTCGTTCGATTCGATTCTCCGCGCCGCGCGTCAAGTGAACGATCGCCTTCAACGGAGCGGAAATATTGCGGCTTAATCGGTGCTTTCCATCCCAGGGAGAACCATAAACGACCGCGCCGCCGTCGGCAATCTTTATCAGCGGTTTGTCGTCGTTAATCATCGTCACGCGTTCGCCGTAAGTCTCCCTCCAGAACCGAGAGTGCGTGCTCTTACCCGTTCCGCTTGGAGCGGTAAAAATATACGCCTCGCCGTCCATACGCAACGCGGAACCGTGAAATTGAAGGACGCCGTGATCGACCAGCGTTTCGCAGAGCAACGAATTAATCGTTATATTCTCAACGTCTTCCTC
>CAMZEO010000054.1 GCA_947305735.1 uncultured Planctomycetales bacterium
TCCGTTATTTTTATTCTTTTGCCCGATTCTCGGGTAGGTAGTTTGGTTGGTAGAGCGCAGGACTGAAAATTCTGGAGTCCAGCCGTTCGACTCTGACACTGCCCGCTATTTTTATTCTTTTGCCCGAGTAACGGTCTGATAGCTCGTTTGGTAGAGCACAGGACGGAGAATACTGACGTCCAACGGTTCGACCTCGTCTCTTCCCGCTGTCTTTATTCTTTTGCCCGATTTTCGGGCAGGTAGCTCGGTTGGTAGAGCGCAGGAATGAAAATACTGGCGTCCAGCCGTTCGACCCCGACACTGCCCGTTTAAGCGCGATCCTATCAATCGCGTTTTACGTCTCTTGACCATTTACCTTGAAATCGAACGCGTAAAAGAGCACGAGCCGCGAACATAGGAACGCAACGTCGCCGACGAACCAAGGTTCCAAAAGGGAAAAGACGTCGTTACAAAACTCGCTGATAGAAAATAATGAGAAAAGACGCAAACGACGCCGTTGAAGAGTTATCGAAGCAAATCAAGCGCCTCTTGCAAACTGACGCGCGCGTTTTGTCCGCCAACGTCTCAAGCTCGTCGCGGGGACGACCGTCAGCCTAATTCGGCGGCGATTCCGCGTCCTCGCCTATTTAATTCCGAAAAACGAACGACGCCTCGACTTTGACCTTCCAACGCTCCACGCCCTGATTCTTCGCGTCCCGCTTTACCACGAGCCCTGAAATCTTCTTCCCGCTCCGACAAAGATCTCTAATCCAGGAGTCTAATTTCGTTGCGAAATAAACGTATTCCCCCTATGACGCGCCTTCGACGCGACGCGTTAAAACTCATTTTTCAAAAGCCGCCAACGCTTCGTGCAAATTAGAACTTGCAAAAACCTTGAACGTCAGCGCTTCAAGCTCGTCGGACGAGCGACCTTCCGACCAATTTGTCGGCAATTCGGCGTCCGCGCCGAATTTTTCCTTGAAAACGTGGACGAGCATTTTCTTCTGTCGTTCCATATAAAGAAGCCGATCTTCTTCGCGTCCGCGTTCCGACTCCTCGAGCGCGCGTTCCGACTCCTCGAGCGCGCGTTCCGCTTCGCAACGCGCCTTGTGTTCTTCTTCAAAACGACTCTCCTGGTCCAGCTGAAGATCTCTAATCCAGGAGTCAAATTCTCGTTGCGCGTAAAACACCCTTTTTCCCTCCTCTGTGCTGAAATAATGTCTGATTCTACGTTCGAGTTCCTCAAATCCGTCCGTCGAACGACCAAGTTCCAGTCTCTCCTCCTCGCTCAAATAGGAGTATGAAGACAATATCCTGACCCAATTGACAAGTTGACCCGTAAACTTATTTGGAGGGGACGTTTCTTGATCAAAAACGCGCGGCAGACGGACAAAAAAACTCGTTACTTTGTCCGTGCCCAGTCCCGTGCCCAATGTCGAATGCATTTGCCGCTTGTCGAACCAGACGTCCGATCTGAGTTCGCTCAAAGGAAAGTTAATAAACGCCACGCAAACGACTTTAGGAAGTTCCGCGTATCCCTCGCCCCGTTCAAGACTGCTTCCATAAAGACCCGCTCCATAGTAAAACAAACGATCGCCGAAAAACCTTTGCGGTTGCAACTGCATTTCAATATCGAAATGGCGCCCAGTCTCGTCAACCGCATGAATATCCATGATCGAAAACTTACCGTCGTAGAAGGACGGCGTCTGAAACGGACTCCCAAGTTCAAGATCCGCTATTAAGGGAAGCTCCGCTTGGTTCAGGACGGCGTTAAGCAGGCATTTTAACGCGTATTTTACTGATTCGTCCCCAAATAACGCGCGAAATATCAAATCCTTATACAAATCGATTTTAAAATCTTGCTCTTCCGTCAATTCTCCGCTATCCTGAATCGATCCGTCGTCCTCGTCCCGTAAGTTATACTATATCTTCCGTTTTCGCCGTCGTCAACGTTGCGGTCAATCAACGCGCCGCTCCGTTTGCCTGCAACATTCGGCGGACAACGCCGCCTACTGCTTGCGGCTCCAACGAGAGGTAAACGCGTCGCAAAGTCCCGTTTGCCCGCGGCGCTACCGCGCGGAGATGAAACAAACGCTCACGTTGGTCGCTTGCGACGCGAACGGAAACCGTCGCCACGGAAAAACTACCGGAACAAATCAAGTGCCTCTTGCAAACCGACGCATTCGTATATTTTATCCGCCAGCGTTTCACGCTCGTCGTAAGTCCGACCTTCGACCCAATTCTCCGGCAATTCGGCGTCTGCGCCAAATTTGTTTTTGAAAAGACGTAAGACTCCCTTCTTTTGACTTTCTAACGCTCTGCGTTCCGCTTCTTCGCGTTCGCGTTCCGCTTCTTCGCGTTCGCGTTCCGCTTCTTCGCGCTCGCGTTCCGCTTTAAAACGAGCCTGACGATCTTCTTCTCGTTCCAGTTCAATATCTCTTACCCAAGCGTCAAATTTTCTTTGCGCGCTTAACACTTCTCGTCCCTCCTTTGTGCTGAAAAAATGCTCGATTCTGCGTTCAAGTTCGGCGAATCCCTCCGTCGAGCCGATAAGTTCCAATTTCTCCGGGTCGGTCAGTCGGGGATATGAAGACAATATCCTAACCCAACTGGCAAGTTCTCCCGAAAACTTATCCGTCAACGACAAATCCGTATCGGAAGCCCGAGGAAGACGAACAAAAATACTCGTCAGCTTGTCCGTGCCAAGCCCCGTGCCTAACTTCGAACGCATCTGCCAGACGTCGAACCAGACGTCCGGTCTCCGTTCGCTTATAGGATAATTAATAAAGGCGATGCAAATGACTTTCGGAAGATTCGAATACCCTTGTCCCTCCTCAAGACTGGCCGAATAAATCTCGGTTCCATAGTAAAATAATCGATCGTCGAAAAAATCCTGACGTTGAACCTGCATTTCAATATCGAAATGACGACCAGTCCCGTCGACCGCATGAATATCCATGATCGTATACTTACCGTCGTAATAGGCGGACAAGTTAAACGGGTTTTTAAGTTCAAGCGATTCGACTAAAGGCAGTTCAGCCTGGTTCATGACCGCGTTGAGCAGGCATTTTAACGCGTACTTCGCAGACTCGTCCCCAAATAACGCCCGGAATATCAGGTCTTTGTATAAATCAATTTTAAAGTCTTGCTCTTCCGTCAATTCTTCGCTCTCCTGAATCGATCCGTCGTCCTCGTCCCGTAAGTTATATTATATCTTCCGTTTTCGCCGTCGTCAACGTTGCAGTCAATCAACGCGCCGCTCCGTTTGCCTGCAACATTCGGCGGACAACGCCGCCTACTGCTTGCGGCTCCAACGAGAGGTAAACGCGTCGCAAGGCGACCGACGGGAGTCGGCAGTAGACTCAAATAAATCGTCTCCGAATCGTCTCGTCGACTTCGGCAAGCCAACCGACGCGCGTCTGCTCGTCGCTTAAAATAATCTGTTCGAAATTGCGACGCTCGAACGATTTCGAGCCGACAAGACCGAAAACGATCGTCTTCCAAAAATTTTCCAACGGGTCGCCGTAGACTTCAAGCTCGTAATCGCGCGGCGTGTTCGACGTCGTAAAGACCTGAACGATCTTGTCGCTCAGACCCCGCCAGGCGCCTTGCTCGGTAAAACCGTAGGCGAATCCGTTGCGAAGAACGCGATCGATCCAGCCCTTGAGAATCGCCGGAGGCGTTCCCCACCAGTTCGGATGAACGAAAACCATTCCGACGCACTCTTTGACCCGTTCCATTTCCGCGCGAATCGATTCCGGCGCTTCCTCGACGGGACGATTCGTTTCGGAGAGCGGCATGATCGGGTCGAAGCCTTCCGCGTATAAATCGCGCAAGACGGGCTCGTATCCTTGCGCGACGAGAGCGTCGGACGCCGCGCGAGCGATCGCGCCGTTAAAGCTGTTGGCGACGTCGGGATGACCCAAGACGATTAAAACTTTCTTACCGGACATTGGAAACCTCAATTGACGAAATCAACAAAAAAAACGATCGACGCGCGAAACGAACTTCGACGCGGCCGGACGCGAAACGACAAACTCGCGCGAAACCGCGCGACGCTCTATTGTAAAAGTCGCGGAGGTTTCTTCAAGACGCGCCCGCGACGAAAAAAGACGGACGAGAGAGTCTCCCGCCCGTCTTTTGGTCAATCGGTCTCGCGCGCCTAGACGCGCGAAGCTTCAACGTCAGTCGATAACGCGTTGGAGCAGAATCGAGTTCTTATAGTTCGACGAATTGCCGCGGCGGAAATCGACCGGAATCGAACGATCGATAATCGAGAATCCCCGATGACGCTTCGATTCGCCAAATTCCGAACCAAGTTCTTTGCCATACGTGTAACCGTCGGGATAAATCGCCTGGTAGTATTGGTACCACTTGTAATTCGAATTAGTAAGATCGCCATTTCGAGTCGGGTTCCCAAAATAAATCGGATTACCGTCAGGATCGTGATCGGGCATATTCACGCCGGGGTTGCACCGCTCGACTTCAAAGTACCCGACCGTAACCCACACGGCGAACACGTTCGAACGCGTCGTCGTCAATCCGGACAGTCGCTGCATTTCCGCCGTCGCCTCATAGAGGTTATTGCGTCGCTCTGTTTTAGCTTCACTGTAAAACTCAATCGTTCCATCGTCAACTCTGGAATAAATATCATCCCAAGTATCCCTACCTGTATTTCCGCCAACGTCCATCCAATCGAATAATCTCAAACCGGCGTTATTAACAACAAAACGCTCTTTAAGATTATCAAACAACGGCTCCCTATCTCCTTCAGTCTCGCCGTCTATCCGGTGATAGAACTGCCCCAAAACGGACATATACGAGGGAACAGGCGACTCCGAAGGCTTCAACTGCGCCCATAAATTATGCGTGTGCGAAGGCTGGAAATAACAGAACGAATTCAACGGTTCAGGAACTTTATCGTCATTGTCAACAACGCCGTCGCCATTGACGTCATTGGGTTGCATCACGTTCACATACGGATACCTCGATCCTTTTTTAAATCCTAATAAATTATCATAAAAGAAAGCTCCTTCGTCGTCTACGTCTTTAACTAGGGCTTCGTCTGAATACGGAGCGCCGGGAAGCCTGTTGTCAACTTGAACGCGTTCCGAATTTGGTGAAATCGCTTTCCAAGCCGACTTCGTAACAGTATTAAGATTGATCTTACCAGGCTCGCGCCGTTTGGAAATCAACAAAGGATTTGAGCCAAGGTAATCGCCGTCAGACGCGAAAAACGGCTCGGTCACAACGTTTTCCAGCGAATTGACCGCGATCTTCTTCGTTCCCATGAACATTGAAGGAACATAAACGAACTCCAAAGCGTTGCACAGATTCAACGTCTCGCCAAGCGTCTTTGAACTTGCGAAGAAGTTTAAATACGGTCCCACAACGTTCGCTTTGCCTTTAAGCTTCTTCCATTCATCGTCTACGTCCCACGTCGGAACCCCGACGCCACCCGCAGGAGCTTTCTCGTATTTGATATTGTTGTCATTGTACCAGTCCTTGAATCCAAAGATTCCAAACGAACCAAGCGAATTCTTATTCTCCTTATCGACTTCATAAAGCCTTGAAAGATCAACTCCTTTTATCTCTACTTTTGTCTTATTAATCTTCTCCTCGTCTCTGAAACGAACAAACTCAAGTCCGAAACGTCCCGGAGAACTCGCCGGAACCAACGCCAATTCCATCGGATTGCTGTACGGCGCATCGTTCCAAACGAGATGTTCAAACGGCACGCGCGGAGCGCCGCTATAAACTCCAGAAGTTTGATCAGGGTTCGAATTCAAGTTCTTGAACGAGGCTCCTGATCCGTTCGGATTAAATACATGACTGCCGTCGGCGAGTTCCGTCCAATTTCCTCTATCACCCATATCGTTGAACATACCAAGCGTGTGCTTCGGCAAACTCTGAATCACAGGCACGGGCCTACTGTGGCTTCCAAGATCATTAATAACGCTGGCGGGAATCTCTGTCGGCTCTTGCAAACCAGCTTCATGCCCTTCGCCTTTGAACGCGCGCGCCCAGGGATTCGGATGAATCACAGGATCAAATCTCTCGTCAATTCCCGGCGCAAACGCCTTTTGCTCGCTATTCCCCCATTGTCGCGAGCTGAAGACTTCGTTATACGACAGAACCCTATCCCCATCGTAAAGATTCAAAGCCGTGTTAGTCGCTGACTTGACAATATTCTCATCTTCGTTATCTATCTTATGGTCACTAGGATTATCGCTTACCTTTCCCCCGAACGGATAATCAGCAAACGGTCTCGTTATCATACGTCCGGTGGGTGCGCCGTCAATATATTCCCTTAACTGAGAAGGTTTATCCAGAATCGGCGGATCCGGAATATCAGCGCTGAATGGTTGTTTATTCTCGTTGTCAACACCGGATGTTTGCACGCATTCGCCGGTAAAGACCGTAAGATCCATCATGTTCCAATCGACCGTGATATACGGATTCATCAGCGGATGATATGGACGATTCGGATCGGCGACGCGTTGAACAAACGCCGTCTTATACGCCGGAATCGTGCCAACGCCAAACAATCCGTCCTGAACGATTGGATAGTTGGCGATAGTGTTGTCGTAGAAATCCGGATCAACGTCGTCTCGTCCGTTCTTACACCACTCTTTAGGAAGTTCGTACGGAACATCCATAACGGCGCCCTTTCTTTCGGTCGAACCATCAGCTTCCTCAGGAGCGCCGGGACGAGCGCCGGGACGCATATCCTTGTCAAGAATCTTGGTAAACCCATCTTTCGCCTTGATACGATAAGGATTCAACGAATCGTGAGTCGCCGTCCACAATGGCTCTGAAATATTCAAACCGCGACCGCCGATATTAGCCTCGGCTACCATATACTTGGCGTTTGCTTTAAAAATAAGATTTCCGTTATTATCTTTAACGCCAAGGTTTTCAAGATCAATATGGTTGAAATGCAAGTCAGTTTTCTCGCCAAAATGTTCGTGACCGTCGGCGTCTTTCGTGGCGGTGTTTAACGCGACAGATCCTATGGCGCGATTCTCCTCGGGTCCAACGACGAGATATTGATTAGGAGCCAAGTGAAGATTCACTTTCGATTTGTTCGCAAACGTACGCAACGCGTCGGGATAATCGCCCGCAATGCCTAAATTCAAGCCGCCGGAGTTATCATCGTCCTCTTCGCCGGAGGCAAACCAAACAATGCGGTCTATTTCAACTTCTTTTGTCAGATAATCGTCGTCCGTCTCAGCGACTGCGGGACCTAAAATATTCGATGAACTTAGATTAAACGCCTCCCATTCCTCCAAAATGCCTGGAGCATTAGTCAAGCGCGGTTTGCCGTCCGCCCCTTCAACTTCCTGAATAATGTCGTAATCGCCAATATTATCGATCTTATGACCACCACTTTTTCTTTTCATGGGATAATTACGGAACTGACGCGGTTGCATTGAGAAGAAACTGATATCGTCCTCGTAATCGCTCCCCGATTTGGAAGGAGACAACCATTCTAAAACGCTGTTGCGTCTCTTGTTATAAACAAGTTTATTGCCCTTCTTAAGATTCGCGTTATTCTTATCGAGATTCTGTCCGCGAGGGTCGGCGCTCGCGCTAATAGCGACGCGCCAAATCGGCATCTCAATTTCGTTCCCTTCTGAATTCGTATAAGCCGGAGTCTGCTTCGACAAAAGAAGCTCCCACACTTTTTCAGAGGCGTCGTAATCATACAGCTCTCGCGATTGGGGAACGTTCGGATTTGCGGTGCAATAAAGCTCGAGATATGTAGAACCTTCCGGAAGACGAACCTGATCAAACGTTTCGTCTTTCGCGGCGGCGACTTTTCCCGCATCCGTATCTGGAATGTCGGTCTCTTTATCTGTGTCGGCGATCCCAAGGTCGTGAAAACTCAGCGTTTCCGTTAAAACCAAGTCGGGACGCTCCATACCCCAACAAAGGCGGAACCCCATATCGCTCGTTTGATCTTCAATTCGCTCGATCTTCTTCGACATCCACGCGGCGATATCCTCGTCAGATCGTCTAAGGGCGCAGGTCGCTTGAGCCGTTACGTTTCCGTCATCGTCGACCTTTGCCGGAACAAAATCCGCTCCAAAATAAACGTCTTTCCCACCGGCATCTTTATAATTAGCCCCCGAAACGAAAATTTCGCTATCGTTCAACGCGTCGTTAAAGAAGTGAAACATTTGTTCTGACGGTCGACCGCGCGCTGGGTCAAAAAGGAAACCGTATTTTATCTTATGATCGTTGAGATTACCAGGATCACTAGGATCAAATTGAAAACCGAATTCAGGCTCAGGATTGTTCCCACTGACATTGGTAGTAGGCGTAATAGTTTGCAACCAACAGTATTCCCCGTTGACTTTCGCGTCAATCCAAGCGTCGTTGTTGTAGATCCACCAGCCGTCAAACGGAGTCGGGTCGAAAAAGAACGGCGTCATCGTGGCGTCCGGATCGGCAAAATCAATAGTATTGACGCACCATTGCGCGATTCGCGTGGCGATCAACTCTTGAGACATCAATCCTTCCGCTTCCTTCTTACCGCCTTTGCTAAACTTGAGAAGGTCGAGGGATCCTTCGACATAGTCCTCAAGTTTGCCATTATTGTCGCCGTACAAGGTCTCCGCGTTCATATCCTCGTAAAGAAGCGTCATTATCACGATATACAAACCGCAGGCGCGTTCCATACGTTTGACGAGTCCATAATTATGCAAACGGCGATCATCCCTGAACTCGACTCCAGGGTTGGTGTTTTCATCCCCTGCGGCAATAAGATTATCGGGATCAGAATCGTCGATATCAAGCCAGTAATCTTTTTGCGCCAACGCGTTGAGATCGATCTTCTCGCCAGCCAGGATTTCCGGAGGAAGCATAGCGGCAAGATAAGCGGTAATCTCGTCGACTTTTTTATCAAAGAAATCGGCGTTGACGGCGTAGGGATTGATATAGCGATCGATATAATCAGCGGGATCAACGGGATTGCCGTTCCTGTCCACCTTAATTTTCGCCCTAAAGACTTTGATCAATTCGCTACGAACGCAGTTTCTAATCAGGTCGACAAAACCAAAACGACCGCCTCGATAATCGCCTTCTTCAAGCTCGTTATTCTCCGGAAACACCAGACTGGGCGAAGGAACGTCGGAACTGAGGGTCGTGAGCGAACCGCGCGCTTTCGCGCGTTCCGTTTCCGTAGCGCTAGAACCGTAAGGATCGACGCTCAGACCAAGATCGTCGACCAATTGCGACGGGAGCGAATTCGCGTCGGCGTCCCAAGGACGAAGCAAACGTTCCAACATCGGCAACGTATAAGGGGAGTCTTGGAACGACCGGTAATTTTGATAAACCAAATACGGATTGTTCGAGTACCGAGGCACGTAGGTGTAAACCTGAGCCCCAAGAGGATCGTAGGAACGAAACGCGGTATTAGCGTAGTCATAAACGGCGGAAGAAGCAAATTTCGACAGGTTCAGAGTAGTCTTTCCCCTGTAAGGATAAACCATCTTCGCATCGCCCAGCGACGCGTCCGGATCGTTACTCAGTATATAACTACCATGTAAAACGCTGTCTAAATCCTCATTATTGGCGAGCAATCGCACTGGATCCATATACCTAAAGACCGCGGCGCAAGCGGGATCATAGCTTCCGGAGTCTTCCCCGTCGTATCCAGGCTGAGTCCGCTCGCCAGCGTTAACGTCCAAAATTTCGCCATTACTGAGACTGCTTCTCAAAGGAAGATATCTGCGCCAGAGCAAATTCGACGTAATTTTCGCGATTTCGTCATTGTTGTGATTCTCAACCGAACTATCAAAAAAGATGGAAGAAATCGCTTCATACAAACGGACGTCCGCAACTCCCCGACCGTCCCCGCGAACGGCGACGTCCGTCCTATTTCCATTTTCGTCAAGCCAATCAAACGCCGGTCTGGCGAACGGAAACTCGGAACTACTATTCAAGTTGGATAATTCGTCGACGTAATCGAAAGGCAAAAGTCCCTCCAAATTGTTCGGCAATTGATCCCAACTACCCGCCGTGTTGACGTTCACGCGACCGTCAAGATCGAGGATCGTGTACGAGTACATCGTCGCGTAAGCTCTGCCGTTTTTGTCGACGCGAATCGGAAGTCCTGAAGGGATCCAGATTCCCTCGCGAATGCCGTCGCCGTCGTTGTCGACGTCCCACTGCCCGTCGTCGGGTTTGGCTAAAAGATTTACCAAATCCTGCGGATTCATGTTCCCGTCAGGATTGTTAAGATAATGGTTTCCACCCGTAAAGTGGAAGTGGTCTATCGGAAGAGGACGCGGCGTCAACTTGCGAACAACGGAAGCTATTCGGGAATTATTCCCACCATAAGCTGCAGAATAAGACGAATAGTAATCAGCAAGACTTTCGAATAGAGACGGACGATGAAAAGAAGGAATAATCTGCGCGATATTCGAAAAATCCGCAAGACGCGCATGTTCGGGAGTGGAGTCAACGTCCGTATATTTCGCCAAAAACATCGAGCGATTATCCGGAGCCGTATAAGCTGGATTCATACGAATCGAATGGAAAGAAGCGCCGTTCCCAAAACCAATCCCTAATTTGGTTTCATAATTGAAACCAATCAGATGCGCCCAAAAAGTGCGAAAACTATCCTTGCCGGGACGGGAAAAAAAGTCTAAGTCGGGAGCGGCCGCGTTACCCCAAAAAGCGTAGGGAATCCTAAGACCGTCTAACGAAGGATCCTGAAACGACGCGTCCTTCATTTCTCCGGGCGAAAAACCGCCTGCTCCGGTGCCGCTGTAAGCGGGGAGGTTCAAACGAATTTTGACCATCGGGGTAACGTCCAACTCATTAAGTTTGCTGTTCACGTTACTAAAATTACCGCAATAATCAACGACAAATCGTTTGAGATCGTCGGTAAGTTCGACTTTGAAATGCCAACTATCGCAACAGGCAAAATGACCTTTGGAGACAAAAGGATCGATGGGCGCTCCGGTAATGGAATCTAGAGTTAAACCGTCATGGTAATGATTTTCCCAATAATCGCCATCAACGTGCCCAATGCTCGAGCCGTCGATAGCCGTCGGGTTGGTGATTACCTTTTCCAGCACAAAGGCGGACGTGCCTTTCACATCCCTATCCCACAGATCTCGAGCGTCGCTAGGCATATTGTCGCAATCTTCAAAAGTCAGCACGCCGCCAGACTTATTAAAGATATCCATAACGGCTCTGCATTGATCTGAGTGCTCAGGAGGAAAAGCAGGAGGAGAATCGGAATCTCCGGAATCTCTCTCGTAGTAAATATACTCGCTATCAAGATCAGTTCCGTACATATCCTGATCGGGAACAACGACAACGCAACCCATATTGGGAAAGAACTGAATCCTTGCCCACAATTCTCCAACTCCCCCATTCAAGGAAGTCAGCTCCGCGCCAGCGTCGTCGTATTCTCTCCAATCGCCGTACATATTTTCAAGAATGCCGAACGGACCGATCGGGTTGCGCTCGTTGTTGGAGCCGAGAACGACGTTTTTGAGCGCGGCGTCGACGTCTTCCTGAGCGGGAATCTCGACGACCGAGTCAAGTTTAGCCGAGTTTTGCGCGGTTTCCGCCATATTGGACGTGACCACCATATAGGTCAGAATCGAAATGGCGAACATCGCCATCAGTCCAAGGATCAAGAGCAACACCGCGCCGTCGCGCCGCGCGACATATTGACGTTTCATGACAAGACTCCTCGCAATCGACGCGCAGACTCGTTCCCCGGAAGCTCCGGCAACGCGTCGCGCGCCGCTTTCAACAGTATCTCTTCGCGCCCGTCAAAAACGGAACGCGCGTTTTCTTCCATTTGTTTTGACGCCCCGCTCTGGAAACAATTCCCGACGGGACGCGAAAAACCGCGACGGCGCCGCCGCAGTCCCTTTCCAACATAAACTTAACGCCGACGTCCGGCTTAACGCGACGCCGCGCGCGGCGCTCGCCTTATAGTCCAACGTCGGCGTCGGCAAGACGCGCGGCAAGCCGGCTTATCGCAATAATCAACCCTTCAAACGCCGTTTCCTTCAAAAGGACGTCGAACCGGAATAAACGCCGACGACGCCTGGAAAAAATATGCCGGAAACGGTTTTTCCAGCCCATAAAGTCGGCGTGTTAGGTCCAATCAGAGACATCCGAATCTTTCCGTCGTCGACGCTATAATTCGCTATGCGATACCAACGAGCAAATTTGCGAAAATGGCCGTCTATCGGCACGTCCTCGTTCCCCATAAGCATAATATACTTCGTCGTTTCCAACTGCGACAAAACGCGCGCGCGGTCATCGTCGGCTTCGACGCCACTATCGTCCAGATCCACTGTGACACTCCCGCCCTGATAACCGGTTCCGTCGATTGTGACGCTCACAATGCGCTCGTCGTTCATCGAGCGATCCTTAAAAACAACAACGTCGTAATCGGCAGAACCGACGTCACTGAGCGAACAATAGTAAAAAGGCTCGGTATTCGAGTTAGGTCGAACCGTCGCCAACCAGGAATAGCGACCGGTAAAAGAGGGAACTTTTGGTCCAGCATCATCAGCATCATCCCCGCCAGGGTTCAATATAGCATCATTTTCGAGTTCTAAAAATGGTCTGAAAAAAGTATCATCCTCAGAATCATCAACCCCGCTCAAAAGATCGTCTTGCAAATAGAAAGATCTATCAAAGCGAGCGCACAAACCAGCCAACGCTCTATTCTCAGGAACTATATCTTTACTTAAAAAGTCCTTGTAATCAGGATAGCCATAACGCGGCGTTACCTTAGTATAGAAAACATCCCCTGAACTCTCGGAAAAACGAGGCAGAAGATCATCCCTCACCAAAACTGACAAGGGATCGACAATGAAAGGAAAAGTCAAATTCAAAAACTTCCCCTTCACATTATCGAACGACACAGATCTTGGATCAGTATATCCCGGATCGACTCCGCCCTGATTTACATCTATATACAAAAACCAGTTGTCCGGATTCGCCCAACCGTTTGTCTTCATCATACGGACGGCGTCTCTTCCAACGAGGGAGGAGTTGTCCGCCTCGTTCATCTGCGCAAGCCTGAAACCTCCAAAAGGAATTGCGGCAAGGACTCCGACGAGCCCGATCGCAAGAACCATAATCGCGGACATAATCTCGATCAGGGTCAAGCCGCAACGACGTCCGTTAAACCCGGACGCAAGTCGAAAAGACATAGTCGTCATGATCAATGACCTCCAAGATTACGTTTAGAAACGCGCGCAAACTCTCGCGACTCCTCGATCGGAGCAAAGGCGTCGCCAGCCGTGTAATTGAACGGCGGATTGACCTCCGCGGTGGAAACAAGTCCGGTATGAGGGTTGATCGTCACCCAGAAATTGGAGCCGTCCGAGTAGTTCCACAAACCGTCCTCGGACAACGTCGCAAAACTCTCGTAATAGAACAAACCGTCGGCGTCCATTACAGGCTCTTCGGAGGGGTCTCGATATTCGTACTCTCTAAAACCGAGCGCGGCCAAACGATCCCACTTCCCAACGAGAAAATAAATCATCTCCGTGGGAACGCGGATTCCATTTCCGTCCCGAACATACTCGACCTCGCCTGACGGGGAAAACATCACCGTAACGTCGGAACCCTTCCCAAAAAGATCGCGTTTACCCTCGCCGCAACCGGAAAACTCCAAGTCGACGACGGCGCCCTGCGTAAGCCCAATCGGCGCGGTCATCGTCGGACGGGGATCGCGCTTCACTTTAAAGGGAACGTTCAACCGAGAGGGAAGATCAATCCCCGGCAATTTCACAATGCTACCGTTATAAATCGGGTAAAAGGAACCGCAATTATTAAATTGAATCGACGCGTTCGCTTCTCTGGAGACAAACTTATCCCAGTATAAATCCGTAGTCGTCAATTCGCGCGTCGGCATTCCATTATATGGGCTATTAATGTCGTCGACAAACGCGTCGTTGTTCGGCAAAACGGAGACGTTAGCCCCGGCGTCTAACCCCGTGTAAAACGGAGGAACCTCAACCTGACGAAGGACGACGCACGCGGAACCATAACTGGCTCCCTCCCAATCAGGATCGCCGTCGACATAAGTGCCGTCGTAAAACTCGAAAGTAACCCCGCACGAACGTCCGGTCGTCATCGCTCTTGATCTCGCGCGGTTTAAGTAGGTTGAGACGGCGGAAGCGGCGCTGGCGGTCTGTTGCGACTCCATCATCGGCTTGATGGCGGGAACGCTTACCGCCGCCAGCGTCAAAATGAGCGACGCGACGACAAGAAGTTCCAGCAACGTAACGCCGCTTCGTCCAGTTCGCACAGGAAATCTTCGCATCATTGTCAGCTCCCGCTTTTACCGTTTCTCAAACGCTCCGAACTCCGGAACCTTTCATCCAAACCGCCAACTTGCTTACAAATATAACATCGAGTTATTCGAAGGGACGCGCGAAAAACAAATCAGTTCCCGTTCTCGTCCCTGTATTCGCTCTGCAACACGCCTTGTTCGAGGAAATTCGTGATGTTGTCGTCGTCGGCGCCGGTTATGTTGAACGTTGGTTGAAGAGCGACCTCCGCCGAGCCCCTGCCCCCGTCGGCTACCGACGCGCCAAAGAGTCCGTCCATACCGGGGTGAACCAGCTGGAATCTTCTCTCCTCATACCAAGTTCCTTGCGCGGAATCTCTCATATAGGGCACGGCCTGACTGACGTTTTCGCTGTCAGTTTCGCCAAAGAACGCGTATTTGCCGCCGTACCCGGCGCCAACCGTCGGACGAAAATAGAGTATCGGAAATCCGCCGACGCAAACGGCGGGAACATAGACGTTATCAGAACCTACGCCCGGATAATAAACCGCGTCGTTCCCGGCGCCTTTGAACCAAAACGATGAAAGACTTTTTCGATCAAAGGAAAACAAAGGCTTTTCACGCGACGCGCGGCTGGGTTTAACGATCGGCTTGTCGTAGGAGTCAATTCCCAAAGGCGCCTTGGGATTCGAGTAAAAACCGCTTGGAATTCCATCCTCGTTAGGCAGACCGCCGAGCCAAAAAACAAGCGACGAAACGTAGCGACCGGGGTACGCGTAACCGCCGGGAAGATCGGGATCTTCAACCCTGAATCGCCAAACATGCTTTCCGCGATCTTCAAGGACGCTCAAAGAATTCAGCTGCATACCGCCATAATTATCGCTTGACAATCTACAACCATACTCGACGTGCTTCATAAACTTGTCGTAACCAACGTTGTAGCGCGGCCAACGCTTCTTGTATTTGTTCTTGTACTGATCCAAGGCGATCGACAACTGAGCTATCTCGCTCGCGACGACGGAGCTTCGGACAGAACGCCGGGCGCTCACCAGAACGGTGGTGGTCAAACCCGCCAACATTCCGATGATCACAATCACGACCAACATTTCGACCAAGGTAAAACCGGCGCCTCGGCTCGCTCTATATTGTCGATTCGACGTCATTGTTCTATCACCTTATCAACGTATGATTATCGATGTTGTCTTTGTAACCGGATTTCGCGGGCGAACCGGCGGTCGCGTCCGGATTCGATCTGGAATAGGTAAACGGATCGTTTATATCGTCGCCGACTCCGCCAAAAACCTCGGCGGAATCGACAAGTCCGTATTCGCCGTCCGAACCGGCGGAATAAACGTAAGGAACAAGAAACCACCCGGCTCCCCTCTCGTCCGAAGTAAAATCGCCGTCGTCAATCGAGTTCTGGACGGCTTCCAACGGATCGAAAGGATCCGCGTCTTCGGGAAGGACTACGTCGTCGCCTCCGTAACAAGGAGGTTGCCGATCGCTCAAAAGCAAACCTGGAGCCCATCTCATCCAACGGATAGGCTTCCCCCAACCGTCGACAAACTCCATCAGACCGTTATTATTCGTGTCGTCGACTTCGCGATCGGAAAACGTCGAACGCGCCTCCGGATCAGCATTCATCACGACAAGGTAGAGCAACTCGGCGTTGACGTTGTCAAACGCTCCGGGTCTCGAAGCGTCTATCCCGTTCAGCGCGTTGCGATAAACGGATTGAAGGGGAGTGCAATCATTCGCGCCGTCGGCATTGTACAACGAGTTAGCGACAACTTCCTGTTGTGCGCACGGCAAGTCGCAACGAAGCAGGTCGCGAATCTTGTAGACTCTATTCAAAGCGAGCTGCTTTGGGTTGGAGCCCGAGACGTCGAGTCTTCGGTATTGATACTTTTCGTAAATACCTGTGATCACGCTGTCGATTTTTGCGACGGTCGTTCTCGTCTGCGTCTCCTTGGCGCTTTGGATCGCGCTTCGCACCGTCGTGATGGAAATAGCGCCGAGCATGCCGATAATGGCGATCACCGTCAACAATTCAATCAACGTAAAGCCGCGACGCATACGGAGACGCTCTTGTCGTCCCGTTCTCCGCGCGTCTGAGGTAACTCTGTTCATTTGCTCACCCGTTGGTTATCGTCGTTGGAATCGGTCGAAACGCAAACTGAAAAACTATCCAAAAAAACCGCGAAACGCAAACGCGACGCAAAAAATCAATCCTTTTCCGAATCAAGCGTCGCGCCGTCCGTGAAGTTCGTAATATTATCCCAATCTTCCGGAGAAATAGAGTCTGGATCGTCTAAGTCATGCGGTTCAAAATCACCGTGATGACCGCTCTCATGAGCGGCTTCGTCTTCCTCGCCCTTGCAGGAATCAACCGTGCTGTAAATCCCGTCCTCGCCCGGAAGAATCAGCTGGAAAGAATCGGGCATATACCAACGTTTGCCCTTCATATACGGGGCGACATGCAACTCGTCCCCGGCCCAGTGAAAGTCTTTAAGGTCATAGTCTTTTTTGGGGCTCGCGCGAAAATACGCCATAACCTGCCCGTTAAAAACAAAACCCTTGTCGTTATAGTTGCCGTTCTTTCCTTCGGAATCAAAAGTCAACTCAATCAGGGGATCGACGCGCGTCTCGTTTGCCTTCTCGTCGTCGGAAAGCCCCAATCCAAAAGGATTAACAGGATCGGCAAAAAAACCCTCGTACACCGTCTGCGTTTCCGAACTGCCGGCGACCGGGACAAACTCCGGCGTCCCGGCTAACCAGAACAAAGGCGCGGAACCGGGTGTTCTCCTCATTTCTTCGAGCGCGAAACTAACCATATCGTTCATTTTAGCGCCGCGGTTTTTCAACGCTTTGGGCCAGCGTTTAAGAATATGACGCTGAACCTCCGCAGGCGTCGCGCAACAGTCGGGCGGATACTCGCCGTACTTCTGCTTGTACAATTCCAACGCCTGCGCGACGTCGTCCAACCTCATCTTCGCGGTGGTCGCCCGGAAAAACCCGCGGGCGCCTCCAAGGGCGACCAACGTAGCGGCGGCAAGCAAGCCGATGATTCCGATGACCGCGAGGATTTCGATCAACGTAAAACCGACGCGATTCGCGCGCGCTCCGCCAAAGGAGTCGTTCAAATTGCCCGTAAGCATATCCGTTCTCGTTTCCATGCCGCAAAATCTCAAAAAATCGGCTTTAAAAGCGGCGTCAAACATCGCGCCGACGACGAAAAACTCCCGACGCGCGGGCGACGGCGCCGCAACCGCCGTTCCCTACCGCCTTTAGAGGCGCGTTAGCGGGAATAATTCCCCAAATACCCGTTTTACCCGCAAAACGCCGCGTTTTTGCGCGGCGTCCGCGAGGCGTTCGTCAGTTGGACAAACTTTCGATGAGTTTAATCATCGGGAGGAACAACGCGATAACGATCGTTCCGACGACGACGCCCAGGAACATAATGAGCAACGGCTCGATCATGCTCATCAACGCTTCGGTGTACACTTCGACTTCTTCGTCGAACACGTCCGCGACTTTATACAACATCGTGTCAAGTTCGCCCGTCTCTTCGCCGACGTCGACCCTATTGACGACGATGTCGCTC
>CAMZEO010000055.1 GCA_947305735.1 uncultured Planctomycetales bacterium
GGGAATCGAACCCTCAACCTGCGGATTAGAAGTCCGCTGCTCTATCCAATTGAGCCACGAGCGCAAAAAACGACTCTAAAGGTCGAGTCGTATTATAGACGTTGCCGCCCAAAACTCAAGTCGTTTTTTCCCATTTTTGGCAATTAAGTCCAAGTTTCGCCGTTGTCGAGTCTAACGCGAATCGACCGGTTTTCCAGGGCTTCTTGACTTTTCGGCGACAGACGCCATAATACTCCGATCGAGAGATCGCGTTATTGGCGTCCGGCATGGCGGCGTTAGATTGGCGTAATAGAAACGCGAGGCGTTTTGGTTCCAGCCATAAAAAACGCCGTTTAATTCGGTCTCCGAGTCCCGCGGATCCGCGTCGCGGCTCTCTTTCGTATTTTGCCCGTCCCTTAGTCCGGATCCGACGAAATCCGTCGCGGAATGGAAACGCCTTCCGACGCGTCGGCGAAAATGGAACGTTTCGATTGCGAAGCGCGTCGTTAGCGCCCGAGGTCGCGTCGATTCCGGGCGTCCCCGGATCGGATTTCGCGGAGATCGAAGCGACAGTTCGACGGCTCGACCTTGTCCGGTCGCGATTACCGCGCCGATCGTTCGCGTTGTCGCGAAAGAGCGTTTCGAGCCGAACGTTTTGCGTTTGAACGCGAACGCGGCGTTGCGTTCGACGTCGTTGGAACAAAACCGCTTGGCGGAGGCGATATCGTTTTTGGACGCGCCGACGCGGTATTAACTGGAACGGTAATCGGAATCGTCGCGAGAAAACGCGCGTAAAGACTCCGTTTTCATAGAACTTGACCGTTATTTTTTACCGACAACTTTTTAGCATTTAAGGATCGACTGAAATGAATGAATATCGTATCGAACGCGACTCGATGGGCGAAGTTCAACTCCCGAAGGAAGCCTATTACGGCGCTCAGACGCAACGCGCCGTCGACAACTTCCCGATTTCCCGGCGTCCGATCGCGCCGGAGCTTATTCGCGCGCTCGGTTTGGTCAAGTTGTGCGCCGCGCGCGCGAACGCGAAACTTGGTCGTTTGACCAAAGGTCGCGCGCCTTTGAACGAAACGGAATTAAACGCCCTGTTCCAGGCGTGCCGGGAAGTCGCCGACGGCAAGTTCGACGCCGAATTTCCTATTGACGTCTATCAAACCGGATCCGGAACGTCGTCGAACATGAACGCGAACGAAGTTATTTCCAATCGCGCGCTGGAAATTGCCGGATACGACCGTTTCAATAAAGACAAAAAGATTCATCCGAACGACCACGTCAACTGCGGTCAGTCGACCAACGATATGTTCCCGACCTCGATTCATGTCGCCGTCGCGACCGGAATTCAAAATCGTTTGATACCCGCGCTCGAAAAATGCCGCGAAATCCTGAAAGCGAAAGCGGAAGAATGGAAGAACGTCATTAAGATCGGTCGAACGCACCTTGCCGACGCCACGCCGATGACGCTGGGACAGGAATTCGGCGGTTTCGCGCGCCAATTCGAACTTTCGATCGAACGCGCCAAATTGGCCGTCGCCGCCATATGCGAGCTGCCGTGCGGCGGAACCGCCGTCGGTTCCGGAATCAACTGCGACCCGAAATTTGGCGCGACCGTCGCCGCCGAACTTGCCGAAAAGACCGGCGTTCCGTTCCGCGAAGCCGCCAATCATTTCGAAGCGAACGCCCAGCGCGACGGTTTGGTCGAATGTCACGCGCTCCTCAAGACGATCGCGTCGACGATGTCGAACGTCGCGAACAACATTCGTTGGCTCGGCTCCGGTCCTCGTTGCGGATATTACGAAATTATCCTGAAGGATCTCCAGCCCGGAAGCTCTATCATGCCGGGCAATGTCAATCCGGTCATCTGCGAAAGTCTTATGCAACTTGGGGCGAAAGTCGTCGGCAACGACGCGACGATCTCGCTTGCCGGGGTTTCGGGCGGTCAATTCCAGCTCAATATTCTCATGCCGGTCATGGCGGACGTCGCGCTCGACTCCGTTCGTATTCTTGCGGGCGGCGCCGAAGTCTTCGCCGACAAATGCCTTAAGGATCTGACCGCCAACGAGGAAAAATGCGCGGCCGCCGTCGAGCAAAGTCTCTCGATCGTCACGGGGCTCAATCCGTACATCGGCTACGAAAAAGCGGCGGCGCTTGCGAAAAAAGCGTTTAAGACCGGCAAGACGATTCGTCAGCTCTGCGAGGAAGACGAAGTTCTTCCTAAGGATCAACTTGCCGAAGGTCTCGACGTCATGCGTATGACTCGTCCGCTCGACAAGTGAGCTTGACTTTTCCCGGCACTCGACGTTTCGCGTTCCCCGAAGCGTCGAGCGCGGCAGTCCGGCAAAACGTCGTTAATTCGTCCAGGACATAGAGGATAAAGAAGATGCGATCTCAAGAAAACGCTCTTTATCAGCGCGCGTTAAAATTCCTTTATCGACGGACGAACTACGAGACGTTTAAAACGATCCCCTACGCGCGAATGGCGAATTCGCTTGATCGTTTGCGCGAGTTCCTGGCGTATCTTCATCATCCGGAACGGCGGTTCGCGCTGATTCACGTCGCCGGAACTAAGGGAAAGGGAACGGTTTGCAACGCGCTGGATCGAATCTATCGCGCTCAGGGGTATCGCGTCGGGCTCTTTACGTCCCCTCACCTCGACGATTTGACCGAACGATTTCAAATCGACGGCAAAAAGTGCGATAAGTTTTTTTTCGCCGAGACGCTTATGGGGCTGATCGAGCGATGGAAAGAATTTGTCGCCGCGAAGAAAAAGGAAGGCGCGTTTTCCGAATGGACGGACGGCGTTGAAAACGAGTCCGAAGATCGTCCGACCTTTTTCGAGTGGACGTTTATTTTGGCCGTTACGTTGTTCGCGCGTTCCGACGTCGACGTCGCGATTATGGAAGTCGGCATGGGCGGACGATTTGACGCGACCAACGCGTGCGACGCCGACTTGTCGATTCTAACAAGCGTCAGTTACGACCATTGCGAGCAGCTGGGAAACTCGCTTCTTGAAATCGCGTCGGAAAAATTGGCGATCGTTAAGACGAACGCGCCGTTGATTTCAGGCGTCGGATTTGCCGGGAGATTCTATCACGAACCGGTCGTTAAAGAGCCGAATCAGGAAGATTTGAGCGCCGACGACTCCGAAGCCGAGCGCGTCGCCGAAAAAAAAGAGTCGGTCGCGAAGACGGAAAATGATTGGTTGCTCGAAGAACGGGCGCTGCTGGCGGTCGAGCCGGAAACGATCGTTTCCGAACGGGATATTGAGGAAGTCAAAGAACTCGCCAGGAAAAGAGCGGAAGAATTTGGGGCGCCGTTTTGTCAAGTGGAGGAATTGTCGCCGTTTGTCGAGAATTTGCCGGTTCCGCCGTTTGACTCCGTGAGGAAATGGAATTTCGAAATCGCGTTGCGCGCCGTCGAAACGCTTGCCGAAAGGAACGCTTATCCTCAGGGACGACAAAACGATAAAGGTCGATCGGGGAAACTGTCGCTGCCTGTCGACGAACAGGCGATCGCTAAAGCGGCGGAGAGTTTCGCGTTGCCCGCGCGTATGGAGATTGTGTCGACGAATCCGCTGATTCTCGTCGACGGCGCTCATAATCGCGCGTCCGTCGCCGCGACGCTTCTGGCGCTTAAAGAGCGATACCCCAACAGAAAAATTCGTATTCTTTTCGCGTCGACCGTCGGTAAAGACGTCAGAGGCATGATTGCGGAAATCGCGCCCGTCGCCGACGAGGTCGTTTTGACCCAACGTTCAAAAGACGAGCGCGCCGTTCCGATCGCCGAGCTCATTCAGACGGCTGAAGAGACGCTCGACGAAGCGTGTTCCGAAGACGCGCCGATACGACGCAAGTTTCGCGTCGTTCCCGATTTCCGCGCGTTTCTCGCCGATTATTGCGCGCGGCCGACTCCAAACAAAGACGCGCTTTGCGCGATTGGATCGTTCTATTTTGCCGCCGAAGTGAGAAAAGAAGTCAGGGCAAGATAGTCCGACTACGAATTCCCGGTTCGCGTTCCAGCGCGAATAGGAACGTCTCGCATCCGACGGTCGTTAGCGCGCGACAGACGCAAGCGGCGGGGCTCTTTCGGGAACCGCCCCGCGTTGGTCGGTTCTTTCGCCCGGATTCTGCGGACAAACGAGACGGCGCGCAAACTTGGCGTTCCTCGACGACGCGCGTCGCCGCGCGACCCTTGTTTTCGGTATTAGGTCGCGAAAAAATAGAAAAAACCCTTGACCGTTTTTAATTCCTACCTATACTATGGGTAAGTTTCGGGACGTTTTTTGGACGTTTCAAAGTCGATGTAATAGGGGCGCTTTGTTTTGGACAAGGCTGAGAGGCACCCTTTGAACCTGCTACGGATAATGCCGGCGAAGGAAATTGCGTACGACTATTGCGCGGGGGTTGCTCGCGTTCTCTAGCTTGCGTTGCGTTTCCTTTCGTATTTGTCAGAAAGGATTTTTCTAATGTTAAAAGATCTCGAAAACATTGTTTCCGCCGCGATCGTTTCCTCTTTCAGTCGTAAATTTATCGATAATCTGGAAATCGACGTCGCTATTGTCGGCGCGGGCCCGTCCGGGCTTGTCGCCGCTAAGACGCTTGCCGAAGGCGGATTTAAAGTCGCTCTCTTTGAACGCAACCTGGCGCCGGGCGGCGGCGTCTGGGGCGGCGGCATGCTCTTTAACGAAGTCGTCGTCCAGCAAGAAGCGATCGACATTCTCAACGAGTTTGGCGTTTCGTCAAAGCCTTTGGAAGAAGCGCCCGGATATTTCAGCGTCGATTCCGTGGAGATGGCTTCGGGACTGATTTTTGGGGCTACTCACGCCGGAGCAAGACTTTTTAACGCCATGAGCGTCGAAGACGTCGTGTTTAAAAACGACGCGATCGCGGGATTAGTCGTTAATTGGGCGCCCGTTGAAAGAGCGCGTATGCACGTCGATCCCCTTGTCGTCGTATCAAAATTCGTCGTCGACGGCACCGGTCATCCGTGCGAAGTGTTGAATCTCGCCTCGCGCAAAGCGCGCGTCCAACTGGACACCCCTACCGGCGAAATTCTTGGCGAACGACCGATGCAGGCCGAACAGGGCGAAGCGTCGACCGTCGAATATACCCGAGAATACTATCCCGGTCTGTACGCCTGCGGGATGAGCGCCAACAACGTTATGGGCGGTTACCGAATGGGGCCGATTTTTGGCGGCATGCTTCGCTCGGGCAAGAAAGTCGCCGGACTTATCGCGGAACAGTTGAACAAAGCTCGGTGACGCCGTTGTTTTCTCTTTGTCCGTTCGTTTCGTAATTTGCGGAATTTACGCGACTTCCTATGTCTTTCGCGCGGTCGGTTGGGGCGCGTCGTCTTTTCGGAGGCGCGCTTTTAGCCGCAATAGAAAAAACGGGATTTGCTTGCGAACGCTTTTGGCGGCGCCCGGAGCGAATTATCATTTTTGGGGCGTTGATCGGCGAGCATTGGTTCAAAACGCCCCGCGATCGGGCCGCGCTAATTTGTTAAGGGCGGTTTGGCGCGTTAACTCCTTGAATGTGAATCAAACGAGATGTCGAAAATTGTAGCGGCTATTTCCGGCGGAGTCGACAGCGGAACGTCGGCGGCTCTTCTGTTGGAGCGCGGATATGAAGTCTGCGGAATGTTCATGCGTCATCGGCGTCAGGCGACGCTTGACGAAGAAGAAACGCGAGACGTTTTAGCCGGGAGAAAAACGCCTTTGAACGTTTTTCGTTTGGATTCCGCCGGGGAGTTGAATCGGATTGACTACGGTCCGGATTGTTTGCCTTTTTTATTGCCGGTCGACGCCGCTTCAGCCGCCGAGCTCGCCGACTTTTTAGGAATCGATTTCGTCCTGCTGGACGTCGATTGGCAATTTGAGTCGATCGTCGATAATTACGTCGACGAGTATTACGCCGCGCGCACGCCTAATCCCTGCGTTTTATGCAATCGAACAATAAAATTTGGCGTCTTGTGGGAAGCCTCCAAACAACTTGGCGCCGAGAAATTTGCGACCGGTCATTACGCGAGAATCGTTCGCGTTTGCGACTGGCTTAATCGGACTTTGCCGGAAAATAAGGAGACGGACGCGTTTTTTAACTATTCGGCCGAAGATTACGAATCGGCGCCCGAGTGGTTGACCGGGGACGACGATTCCGTTTTCTTCGCCCGATCTCCATCGTTAAAAGATCAAACCTATTTTCTTTACGGCGTCGATTCCAAAGTCTTGGAGCATATTGAATTTCCAATAGGAAGATTGGAAAAAACGGAAGTGAGAAGGATCGCGACCGAGAAGGGGTTGCCCGTCGCCGCGCGCAAAGACAGTCAGGAAGTCTGTTTTGTTCCGGACAAAAATCATTTGCAATTTATTCGCGATCTTCGAGACTCCGATCCCGAGCGTTTAAAGCGTCTTCCGAGCGACACGTCCGGATCGTTCGTTTCCCTTGACGGAAAAATTATCGGCGGTCATTCCGGTTATGAGAAGTACACCGTAGGTCAACGCAAAGGTTTGGGAATGGGGTTTGGCGAACGGATTTTTGTCCAAAAGATCATACCGGAAACGCGAAGCGTTGTTTTAGGACCCTACGAAGAGTTGGGCGTCGACAGAATTAAGGCGGTTGATTCAAATTGGCACGTCGACGCGCCGATTGAGCAGGATTTTCGATGCGAGATTAAGGTCCGATATCGTAACGAATCTTGTTTTGCGACTGTCCGAATTGCCAAAGACGGTTCTTTTGAGGCGATTCTTGACGCGCCTCGATACGGCGTCGCTCCCGGTCAATCTTTGGTGTGTTACTGGCGGGATCGGTTGCTTGGAGGAGGGCGAATTGTTCGTTGATCCTCCCGCGCTTATGAGGTATTAACGCCAGACTCAAAAAGAACGACAGTTCGAGTTGTTAATGGCGCGCGTTTCCTTTGTGGACGCAACAATGGCTTGGCGCTTATAGAGTAAATAGCGTCTGTAATTCTATAACCTTTTGAAACCGTTGCAAACGATCCCCATCATAGCCTCAACGCGCGTTTTTCCGTAACGACGACGTTTGTTTTCCTTCTTTCTTGGCGTTTGTTCAGCGCTTTTCTACTATTTTGAAATTTTTGCGTTTGACGAAAAAGAAAATAGAAGTAGAATTAATTGTTAATAAACCTAGTATGTAAGTAGGTTTTAAAAAGAAAACACGATTATAAATCTTTTACTCGTTATACGTTCTTCGAAAGATCGTTAAAGGGAGCGAGAACGATCTTGTTTGCGTTGAATATGCAGTAAGGGAGCGTCGACGTCTTTTGCGTCGCGACCTTGCAACGGGGGCGATTAGTTGGGAGAGAATTTAAAATGAACAAGAAGGTCGTATTGGCGTTGATAGGTTTGTCGCTTCTTTTGTCGCTGACGTTGGCGAATTGGGGGTGTGGTTCCAGAACAGAAGGCGAATTGGAAATAGTGAACGTTTCTTACGATCCGACGCGCGAACTCTATCAGGCGTATAACTCGCTTTTTGAAAAACATTACGAAGAACTTACGGGGCAACCGATCACGGTAACGCAATCGCACGGCGGGTCGGGAAAACAGGCGATTGAGGTTGCAAACGGTTTGCGCGCCGACGTCGTTACGCTCGCGCTGGAGGGAGACGTGCAGGTCGTCGCCGACGCCGGGTTGATCGAGCCGGGGTTTCTATCCGAATTTCCGCGCGACAGCGCGCCCTACACGTCGACGATCGTTTTTTTAGTGCGCGCAGGCAATCCTAAAAATATTGCCGATTGGAACGATCTTCTTCGCGACGGCGTCGGCGTTATTACCCCGAATCCCAAGACTTCCGGAGGCGCGATGTGGAATTATCTCGCGGCCTGGTATTATTTTGAAGAGGAGGGTCAGAGCGAGGCCGAGATTAAGAATTCAATCGCAAAGCTTTATAAGAACGTTCTGGTTCTCGATTCAGGCGCGCGCGGCTCGACGACTTCTTTTGTGAACAACGGTCAGGGCGACGTTCTGATCGCGTGGGAAAACGAGGCGTTTCTGTCGTTGCGCGAGTATCCCGGCAAGTATGAGATTGTAGTTCCGTCCGTGTCGATTTTGTGCCAGCCGACGGTCGCCGTCGTCGATAAGGTGGCCCGACGACATGGCGCGGAGGAGGCCGCTTCGGAATACCTCCAGTACCTGTATTCCGACGAAGCGCAGGAGGTTGAAGCGCAGAATTTCTATCGCCCCAGTTCGCCTGAAATCTACGCGAAATACGTCTCTGAAAGCGACAGCTCGACGATAACGGCGGTCCCGGAAGACGGCAAGTGGATTAACGACAAGGTTAGGAAGATCGATATTAATCACTTCGGCGGCTGGGCGAAGGCGCGTAAAGATCATTTTGCCGAGGGCGCCAACTTCGATCAAATCTATGAAAAGTAGCGCGATTTGCGCCGGGCGGCGTTGGAATAACGACGAACGCAGGGCGCGTCGACGCGCGTTGCAGACGTCGAGAAAGAGCGATTAAATGAAAAAGACTAAAAGAAAAAGCGTTATTCCCGGATTTGGACTGACTTTTGGGATAACGATGACGATCCTAAGCGTCGTCGTGCTGATGCCGCTTTGCTCGCTCGTCGTTTTTTCGGCGCAGTTAAGCCCTGCGGAATTCCTTCACACGATAACGACGCCGCGCGTGCTGAAAAGCTATTGGATCAGTATCGGTTGCTCGTTTGTCGCGTCGACGGCGAACGCGATTATGGGGTTGGCGCTCGCGTGGATACTTGTTCGCTATGAATTTCCCGGTAAACGTTTTGTCGACGGAATCATCGAGTTGCCTTTCGCGCTACCGACAGCTGTAGCAGGCATAGCGCTGACGCACATGACAACGGTGAACGGCTGGGTCGGCAAACTCTTCTTTGATTTTTTCAACGTTCGAATCGCGTACACGCCCCTGGGAATTATTGTCGCTCTTGTCTTTATCGGGATTCCGTTTGTCGTTCGATCGGTTCAACCCGTTTTGGAGAAGATTGATGTTCAGTATGAAGAGGCCGCCTTCATCCTCGGCGCGTCGCGGCGCGAAACGTTCAAGAGCGTGATTTTTCCAGAACTTTTGCCCGCGCTCATTTCGGGTTTTTCCCTGGCCTTTGCGCGTTGCATTGGAGAGTACGGCAGCGTCGTCTTTATTTCCGGCAATATTCCGTACAAAACGGAGATAGCGCCGCTTATGATCATGTCGCAATTGCAAGAGTACGATTATGCGAGCGCGACGAGCATCGCTCTTGTCATGTTGGCGATAGCGTTTGTGATTCTTTCGGTTAACGCTGTCCTGCAAAGTATGGTTTCCAAACGTGTTAGCGGTATTTCATAAGGAGTTGTGAGATGCGGATCAGAAAAGAAAACGCTCTGTTGAAATGGACGCTTATTATCGCGTGCGAACTCTTCCTTGCGCTATTTTTGATCCTGCCGCTTGTCTTCATATTGGAGACGGCGTTCGCGCAAGGGCTTGCCGCATACTGGAATTCGATTACTGATCAATACGCGATTAAAGCGGCGGTTCTAACCGTTAAGGCCACGCTTTGGGCTGTGGGAGTTAACACGCTCTTTGGAATTTCCGCCGCGTGGTGCATAACGAAATTCGCTTTTCGCGGAAAGAAGATTATTTCGACGTTTATCGATCTGCCGGTTACGGTCTCTCCGATCATTGCCGGTTTGATTTACGTTCTTACGTTTGGACGTCAGAGTTTTCTCTTTCCGCTACTGGACAAGTACGATATCGAGATAATTTTCGCCGCGCCCGGTATTATCCTGGCGACGATTTTCGTAACGTTCCCTTTTATTTCGCGCGAACTCATTCCCGTCCTTACCGCTCAAGGCGTCGACGAAGAGGAAGCGGCGGCGCTTATGGGCGCGCGAACATGGACGATCTTTCGCAAAGTAACGTTGCCGCAAATCAAGTGGGCTCTTTTGTACGGGGTCGTTTTATGCACGGCGCGCGCCATGGGCGAATTTGGCGCCGTGTCGGTTCTTTCGGGGCACTTGCGCGGCAAGACGAACACGCTTCCGCTTTATATCGAATTGCTTTATCAGGGGTACGATTTTACAGGCGCGTTCGCCGCTTCGAGTATTCTTGTCGTATTGACGATTGTTATCCTTGTTTTGCGCGTATGGCTTGAAGGTCGCGGCAATAAAGACGTCGATATCCGAAAATAGGGCAGGAAAGGGGAATAGAATGAGTCAAACGAATAGTGAAACACGAGACGCGTATGTTGAGTTGCGCGGAGTCAATAAGAAATTCGGCGATTTTTACGCGTCGAAGGACGTCAATCTTTCAATTCCTAAAGGCCGACTTGTCGGACTTTTGGGATCGTCAGGAAGCGGTAAGACGACAATCCTCAGAATGATCGCAGGTCTGGAGACTCCCGATTCCGGCGAAATTATCATCGACGGTCGAGTCGTCAACGATATTCCCGGCAGCGAGCGCGGGATAGGTTTCGTCTTTCAGAGCTACGCGCTCTTTCGGTATATGACGGTTTACGACAATATTGCGTTTGGCCTTCGCGTCAAAAAAGTCGACTCCGCTACGATCGACAAGCGCGTTTGCGAGCTGTTGAAATTGATTAACTGCGACGGTTTGGAAGAGCGTTTTCCCAGCCAGCTTTCCGGAGGTCAGCGTCAACGCGTCGCGTTTGCTCGCGCGCTCGCTCCGAATCCGCAACTGCTCCTGCTCGACGAACCGTTCGCGGCGATCGACGCAAAAGTTCGCCTTGAATTGCGAACATGGTTGCGCAATATGATTACGCAACTCGGCATAACGAGTATTTTCGTAACGCACGACCAGGACGAAGCGATCGAAGTCGCCGACGAAATCATTGTGACAAATCAGGGGCGGGTCGAACAGACGGGGACGCCTCGCGAACTTTACGTCAATCCGAAAACGCCGTTTGTCGCGAGTTTTATCGGCAATACTCAACCAATTGCGAACTACGATCGTTTTCAGTTCTTCTGCAAAAAGGGGCCCGAGACTCGCGCCATTATTCGCCCTGAATTTGTAGAAGTCTTCAAGAAAGGCGAGAACCGACAATTTTTAAAATCGGCGGAAGAAGGCGTGGTCGAAGACGTTATTTTTCGCGGCAGCAGCCTCGAGATCAAGGTTAGAATCCACGACGTCGTGATTTCCTCGTCGCGCAGTATTAACGACTCCATCCTTGAGATCGGAGAGCCGGTCGACGTCTTTATTTATCGTTTAATCATAGTCGACGGCGATAAGATTGTCGTTCAGGACAACAAGTCGCTCAGGGAAGAAAGCGTTGTTATTTAATGAAAAACGACGGCTTGAGATTAGAAATACTCCGTGCCGACATGCTTGTCATAGGCGGCGGAACCGCCGGTTGCTACGCCGCGATTACCGCCGCAAGAAAAAATCCCGAATTGAGAATAATCGTTCTGGAAAAGGCGAACGTTAAACGCTCCGGTTGCCTCGCCGCAGGCGTGAACGCGATCAACGCGTATATTGTCGACGGACACACGGAACAAGAGTACCTTGAATATGTGCGCTGGGACGCCGAGAAAATTATTCGAGACGATCTCGTTCTTTCGATGGCGAGGCGTTTCAACGACGTCGCTCAAGATCTTGAAAAGATGGGGCTCGTTATTCTAAAAGACGAAAACGGGCGCTATATTTCACGCGGTAAGCGCAATATCAAAATTAACGGCGAGAATATCAAACCGATTCTGGCCGCCGAACTTACGCGATATGAGAACATTTCCGTTATAAATCACGTCAATGTAACGGATCTTCTTGCGGACGAGCGCGGCGTCTGCGGCGCGGTGGGATTCTCTGTTAATTTCGAGGTCGCGTTCGTTATATCGGCGCGCGCGACGCTCGTTGCGACTGGGGGCGCGGCGGGACTGTACCGTCCGAATAATCCGGGGTTTTCGCGCCATAAGATGTGGTATCCTCCTTTTAACGCCGGCGCGGGCTACGCCATGGGCGCGCGCGTCGGCGCGGAAATGACGTCTTTCGAAATGCGGTTTGTCGCGCAACGTTGTAAGGACACGATCGCTCCGACGGGCACCATTGCGCTCGGCGTCGGCGCGAAAGAAGTGAACGCGATCGGAGAGACGTACGCTTCTCGCTACGGCTTCTCGACTTCGGGTCGCGCGCAAGGCGCCACGAACGAGGCTCTGGAAGGACGCGGACCGTGTTATCTTCAAACGGTTGGCGTTTCGCATGAGCAGGAAGACGATCTGTGTCGCGCGTACTTAAATATGGCGCCGGCGCAGACGCTTAAGTGGATTGAAAGCGGTAAATCCCCTTCTCATTTTAACGTCGAAATCGAAGGAACGGAGCCGTATATTGTCGGCGGACACACAGGAAGCGGGGTTTGGGTCGACACGTTGCGCCGGACGACGATAACGGGTCTTTACGCCGCGGGAGACGTTGCCGGCGGCGCGCCGAAGAAGTTCGTGACGGGCGCGATGGCCGAAGGCGCGATCGCGGCGGAGACGATTCTTGACGATTTGAGAGCGCTTCCCGAAGTTGGCGTCGACGATTTGACGCGTCTCTCTCAGGACAAGACTGAGGAATATTCTCGTCGGATGACGGTAAACGAAAGCGTTTACGACGTCTTTGAATTGGAAGAGGCGATGCAGAAGAATATGGACAATTACGCCGGCGGGATAAGCGCAAAATATCGCTACAACGAAAACCAACTTACGATAGCGCAGGAACGTATCGCGCAACTCGCGAATATGACGTCGTCGCTGTCCGCGCGCGATATGGACGAAATGTTGCATATTTATGAACTTATTGATCGTCTGACCGTTTGCGAAACGCTTATCGCTCATCTAAAGGCGCGTCGCGAAACGCGGTGGCCTGGATTTGGCGTCAACGCGGATTATCCGGAAAGGAACGACGAGTGCGAATACTTCATTAACTCCAGGCGTCGCAACGGGTTCGTCGAGATCGTTAAGAGACCCCTGGTTGTTGGAAAGGAATGGTATGAGCATACGAATTGATCGGAATTTGTGCGTAGGGTGCGGCGCGTGCGTCGAAGCATGCCCCGGTAATTTGATTAAACGAGACGCCAAAGGGAAAGCCGTGTTGAAACGGCCCGAAGAATGTTGGGGATGCGCGTCGTGTCTTAAAGAATGTCGGTTTAAGGCGGTGAGCTATTTTCTCGGCGCCGACATTGGCGGACAGGGCGCGCTCATGCAGGTCGAACGAGACCGCGACGTCTCGCATTGGGTTATTCGCATTGCCGGGCGCGAGCCGATCGATATCGCGGTGGATCGACGTTGCGCCAACAAGTATTGACGCGCGAAAGGCGAACGAGCGAGGAGGAAGTCATGAAAACTGATTACGCACAGTTAAAGGCCGACGGTTTTATGTTGCAGAAGCAGAAGGATCGTTTCTCCATGCGTCTGCGCGTCGTCGGCGGTAATCTGACGGTAGAACGGCTGGAAACGATACGTCGCGTCGCGGAAAAATACGGCGCGGGGTATATTCATTTGACGTCGCGTCAAGGGGTCGAGATTCCTTTTATTAAGCTTGAAGAAATCGACGAAGTCGTCGCCGCGTTAAAAGAAGGGGGCGTCTCGCTGGGCGCTTCGGGGCCCCGCGTTCGTACGGTAACGGCGTGTCAGGGCGGACGCGTGTGTCCGAGCGGGCGAATCGACGCCTATGAAATCGCGGAAGAACTTGATAAGCGGTATTACGGTCGAACGCTGCCGCATAAGTTCAAACTTGGAGTTACCGGATGTCCCAACAACTGTCTCAAAGCGGAAGAAAACGATTTGGGCGTTAAAGGCGTAACGGAAACGACTTGGAACGCCGAGAAGTGCGTCTACTGCGGCGCGTGCCTACGAGCGTGCGCCAAGCGTAAGGCGATTGCCGTAGAGCAGGGCAAACTGACCGTCGACGCGGAACGTTGCAATCATTGCGGAAAATGCGTCGAAGCGTGTCGCAAGGACGCGATGGTCGGCAGGAACGGATATCAACTGACGTTTGGCGGGACTTTTGGTTCGGTCGTTAAGCAGGGGCGCGCGGCGACGCCCTTTGTTTTTGACAAAACGACGCTTTTCCGCGTCGTCGACGCGACGATCGATTATTTTGAACGCTATGCGGAGCCCAAAGAACGCCTCGCCGCTACAATCGAACGACGCGGATGGGACGAGTTCCAGAAGATTGTTTGCGACGCGTACGACGGCGAAGAAACAAAACGCGGCGTAGGTCGACGAGAGGAATAAACGATCGTTATGGCGTTGTTTCCGTTTTGCGTTGATTTACGTGGGAAAAAAGGTTTGATTGTCGGCGGGGGCGCGCTCGCGTTACGCAAAATTGAAACCCTTACGCCGTTTAAACCAAGTCTCCGCGTCGTTGGACCCGAAATATTGCCTGAAATTCTCGAACTGGCTGAAAAGGGCGAGATCGACGTTGATAAACGTCCGTTTGCGCCCGAAGATCTCGACGATCTGACGTTTCTCGTTATTGCGACGAACGATTCCAGACTCAATCGACAAATCGCCGAAGCGGCGCGTTCGAAAGTCGCGCTCATTAACGTCGTCGACTCCGCCGAAGAATCGACGTTTTGCTTTCCCGCGCTCGTCGCGCGCGAGAAATTGACGATCGCCGTCTCGACGTCGGGCGCGTCGCCGACCGCCGCCGCAGATCTTCGCGATCAAATCGAAAGCGCGTTGCCGGAAAATATCGATCTCATTCTGGAACAACTCGCTCAGACGCGCGAGGAGGTGAAGCGAGTCGTCGCCGATCCCGAGAAGCGCAAAGCCGTCTTTGCCGCGCTCTATCGCGAAAGCGTCTCTCGAGCGCGACCTCTGACGCGCAATGAAACCGACGCGCTGTTAAAGCGTCTCGGCGTTTCCCAGATCGAAGAAACGCGCCGCGAAGAGTTTGCCGACGCGCCGACGCGCCAAGGCGGCGTCGTGATCGTCGGCGCCGGAAGCGGCGACGCGTCCCTGATTACCCGCGCGGGGTACGACGCGATTCGCAACGCCGACGCGATTTTGTACGACGAACTTCTCGACAAATCATTGCTTGACGCCGCCCCCGTGCTCGCGGAAAAGATTCCCGTCGGCAAGCGCGCGACGGGCTATTATGAGAGTCAGGAATCGATTAACGCGCTTATGATCAAACTCGCGCGCGAGGGCAAGCGCGTCGTCCGACTCAAAGGCGGCGATCCGTTTTTATTCGGACGCGGCGGAGAAGAAATTCGCGCGGCGCTCGACGCCGACGTTCCTTTTGAGGTTGTGCCCGGCGTAACTTCGGCTCTCTACGTTCCTATGGTTGCGGGCGTACCCGTTACGTATCGTGGACTGAGTCGAAGCGTTCATATAATCGCCGCGTCGCGCGCCGACCATGAATTCAACGCCGAAATTCGGAGGTGCGCCGAACTTAAGGGAACGATCGTCTTGCTTATGGGGCTAAAGCGGCTCGAAAATATAGCGCGCGAACTTGTCGGCGCGGGCATGTCGTCCGACACGCCCGTCGCGGTCGCGCAAGGAGGTTGCGTCGGCGCGACCGTCGTCGCGCGCGGAACGTTGAGCGACATTGTTAAAAAAACGCGCGAAGCGCAGATACAGCCGCCCGCCGTCGTCGTCGTGGGCGAAGTCGCGCGACTTGATCTTCGGGGCGAACCCCGTTTGCGCGACGACGATTACGGGGCTAGAGACCGTTACGACGTTGCGAGCGATTCTTTGAGCCTCAACGCGGATTCAGAAAACAAGACTGTTTAAGCGGTATGGATAAGGAGTTCAGGGAAGTAACCGATAGTGTGAAACGCACGAGACGCGTTTCAAAAGACCAACTGAGACGTCTTTTGGAGTATGCGGACGAAGGAAACGACGAATACTTGTTTGAAGCCGCAAGAGACGCGGCGGAGCGGTCTTTTGGGAAAGAAGTATACCTTCGCGGGCTCGTGGAATTTACCAATTATTGCAAAAACGATTGTTACTACTGCGGAATACGGCGCGGCAACGCGAACGCGGAGAGATACCGACTTACGGAAGACGAAATCCTTTTCTGTTGCGACGTCGGTTGGAATATCGGTTTCAGGACTTTTGTGTTGCAGGGAGGAGAGGATCCGTTTTTTACGGACGACAGGATCTGTCAAATCGTAAGAAAAATCAAAGAAACGCGTCCGTCTTGCGCCGTTACGCTGTCAATTGGGGAGAAATCCCTTGAGAGTTTTCAAAGGTTTTACGAGGCGGGGGCGGATCGTTATCTTTTGCGTCACGAGACGGCTAACGAATGGCATTATGGCAAATTACATCCGGCGTCAATGTCTATGGAGAACAGAAAAAAATGCTTGCATGATTTAAAAAAAATTGGGTTTCAGGTTGGTTGCGGTTTTATGGCAGGTTCGCCGTTTCAGACGATCGATCATCTTTATGACGATATTGTTTTCATGCGGGAACTTGAACCGCATATGATCGGAATCGGTCCTTTTATCGCCCATAGGGACACGCCGTTTAAGGACGAACCTGACGGAAGCGTTAACCTGACTCTTAAGTTGCTGGCAATTTTAAGGCTGTTGTTTCCAAAGGCGCTCATTCCGGCGACGACGGCTTTGGGAACAATCGACGCGTTGGGAAGGGAGAAAGGAATTCTTGCGGGAGCAAACGTCCTCATGCCGAATCTGTCTCCGCCGCATGTCAGAAGAAAATATCTGCTGTACGACGGAAAAATTTGCACCGGGGAGGAAGCGGCTGAGTGCAATATGTGTTTAAGACGCAGGGTTGAGCGCATTGGCTATCATGTTGCGGACAGCAGGGGCGATCACCCGGATTTTGTGAACGAAAGGAACGAACATGACGTCGAAAGCGGAATATGAACTTAGTCCGGAACTTGGCGACAAATTAAACAAACTTAGGGATTATCTCAAAGAACTTGGTTCTCTTGCCGTATGCTTTTCAGGAGGCGTGGATTCTTCGTTTTTGCTTACGGTAGCACGCGAGGCGTTGGGAGATCGCGTTGTCGCCGTAACGGGCGTCGACGCGTCCGTTCCAAAACGGGAGGTTGAGGAAGCGAAGGCATTCTGTAAAGAGCGAGGGTTCCGACATACCATACGCGCGGTGAATCCGCTGAAAGAAGAAGGATATCGGAACAACAGCCCTAACAGGTGTTATTACTGCAAACGCGGTATTTTTACGGAAGCAAAGCGAGTCGCTGATGAAAACGGGATCAAATATATTGCGGAAGGCTCTAATATGGACGACATTGGAGATTACCGTCCGGGGCTTAAAGCGGCTGCGGAGCTTTCCGTAAAAAGTCCTCTGAGAGAGGCGGGACTTTATAAATCCGATATTCGCCTGATTTCCAAAGCGATGGGGCTGTCAACGTGGAGCAAGCCGGCGTATGCGTGTCTTGCGTCGCGTTTTGCCTATGGAGAAAAGATTACGGAGGAAAAATTGCGCATGATCGACCGCGCGGAGCAGTTTCTCATTGAACGCGGGTTCTTTGAGGAACGCGTGCGGATTCATGGGAATATCGCAAGGATCGAGGTTCCGCCCGTCGATATTCCCCGACTCGTGGCAGATGAAATTCGAAACGTCGTATACGAGGAATTCAAAAGAATCGGTTTTCTTTTCGTAACGCTGGATATGAAGGGCTACCGAATGGGAAGCATGAACGCTACTTTGCCGCAGACGTCGCGTTGATCGTCGCTATCCGGGGATTTTTATCCTAGGCTTGTAGGAGACAAAATCGGAAAATTTTTTCTAAAACCCGCTTGACGAACGGCGGTTTGGGGTTATACTCGTCGAACCGTCGTCAAACGGCGGGTGATCGAAGCAGACTTCGATCGGATATTTAACAATTAGGCGATGCAAG
>CAMZEO010000056.1 GCA_947305735.1 uncultured Planctomycetales bacterium
CTGACGTCGATCGATATTCCGGAAAGCGTCGAAGCGATTGGCGAGGGCGCGTTCTCCGATTGTTCCTCGCTCCTTTCGGTTTCTATTTCGGGAAACGTTAAAACTATTGGAGCGCGCGCGTTCGCCGGTTGTTCCTCGCTCCTTTCGGTTTCTATTCCGGGAAACGTTAAAACTGTTGGAGCGCGCGCGTTCTCCGGTTGTTCCTCGCTCCTTTCGGTTTCTATTCCGGGAAACGTTAAAACTATTGGAGCGCGCGCGTTCTTCGGTTGTTGCTCTCTGAGTTCGGTCGTTATTCCGAAAAGCGTCGTCGAAATTGGCGACGGGTCGTTCGATTGTTTTTCAACAGGGGCGTTCAAAGCGCCAAAGACTCCGTTGATCGACGAGATCGATCTTGACTCTATCTTGTCGACGACAGACTCCGAGGAGGTCGAGAGCGTCCGCTCTCGGCTGACGCGAATTGAAGTCGCCGGGGGCAATCCCGTTTATCAATCCGTAGACGGAGCCCTGGTGGTCGCCGGGGACGATAAAACGCTTCTTAGAGTTCCTCCGGGGATCCGATCGGACGAATATGTCGTTCCCGCCGCCGTCGCGATCATAGGAGCGCGCGCGTTCGCCGGTTGTTCTTCGTTAGAGAAAATCGTCGTTTCCGACGGCGTCCGACTGATCGACGACGCCGCGTTCGCCGATTGTTCCTCGTTGGAGACGATCGTTATTCCGAAAAGCGTCTTGGAAATTAGAGACTGCGGATTTAATAAAAAAGTTCAACGCGAAACAAGAATCGCGGCGGACTTCCCCGACGAACTGAAAATCTCTGATCTCTCCGACGATTCGGAAGTTTTCGATCTCTCCGACGATTCGGAAGTTTTCGATCTCTCCGACGATTCGGAAATATTCGATCTCTCCGCCAAGGTTCCCCGCGAGTTTTTCGAAACGGATTCCTCGCTGACCTCTATCGAAGTCGACCAAAGCAATCCCGTCTTTCGGTCGATTGACGGAATTCTTTTCTCCAAAGACGGAAAAACGCTCCTTAATTTCCCGAAAGGAAAGAAAAAAGACTTTTACGTCGTTCCGGAAGGCGTCGAAAAAATTGGAAGGGACGCGTTTGGAGGCTGTTCGTCGATAACAAAAGTCGTTATTCCGGAAGGCGTCAAAATCATCGAAAGTCGCGCGTTCGCCGATTGTTCGTTGGAGGAAGTCGAAATTTCCGAAAGCGTCGACTATATAGAAGACGACGCGTTCGCGGGTTGTCGTCTGACGATGCGCGGTTCGGGAAGATCCTACGCCGCGCGAAAATACGGGGATTATCGGGACGCCTACTCCACCGACGACGCCGCCTTCGACTCCACCGTCGACGACGACTTCGACTACTACGGAACCGGCAAGATAAGATTCGTTCCCACAGACGGTTTCAACCCGTTCTCCGACGTTGATTCCGAGCCGTTTTCCGACTCTGATTCCGCCGGTTTTACAGGGGATCACGAGAGCCGTTTTGACGCGTCTGATTCCACCCCGTTCTCCGACGTTGTTTCCGACCCGGACGTCTCGGCTTCGTCTTCTTCCGTATCCGACGCGTCTTCGTTTCCGTTTCCGGACGGCGACGCGTCTGGAAAGAAAAAGAAACCGGAAAAAGTCGTCGTTCCCGAAGGCGTCCGCAGGATTAAAGCGGGCGAGTTTTTCGGCGGTTCTATGACGGACGTCGTCGTGTCGACGGGCGTCAAAGTCGTCGGACGCCTCGCTTTTGCCGATTGTTCGTCGCTGGAGTCGATCACTCTTCCGAATGGATTGGAAAGGATTGAAGAAGGCGCGTTTCTAGGCTGCGTCGCCCTGAAATCGGTCGTTCTTCCCGAGGGGCTTAAAACGATCGGGCGCCGGGCGTTCAATTACTGCGTCTCTCTGAAGACGGTTTTGATTCCGGCGTCCGTCGAAAGAATAGGGTCCGCCCCGTTGAGCTTCTTCTCTCGGATTTTGTCGATTTTTGCTCCCAAAAAAATGAAACGGCGCGGGGGGAACCCGTTCCAAGGTTGCCGCCGAGACCTGAAGATTATCGCGCCCAGAGGATCCTTTGCGGAGATATTCGCCGAAGAAAACGGCGTCGACTTTGAGCCGCTCGTTCCTTTTCTGGACGAAGATTCCGTCCTTTTTCGGGACGAAGTTTCCGGCCCTTTTCTGAACGAAGATTCCGTCCCTTTTCTGGACGAAGATTCCGCCGATATGCGACAATGACCTTTAGCGACCGGATTTGTCGGCGGACGTTTTTGGAAAACTTCGCGAAAGCGGGGAAAGAGCCTTCCGCGCGGCGGAATAAACGCCGTCGCGCGCCGAAGGAATCGAGCGGAAAGCGAGAGTTTGTCAAAACGCGGCGCGGCTTAACGGTTGACGAGCGAAGGAAAAGAGTTTGAAGAACCGGGAGTAATCGGATGAACGCGAGAACCAAATACTTTCTTATCGGCGCGGTCGTCGGCGCGATGTTCGACGCGTTGTGGCTGCCGTTCGCGATGACGCCGAACGAGGACGCTCTCTCGAAACCGAGGATCGCTCAAGCCGTCCGCGCGAAAGAGCGTTCCGAAGCCGAACCGAACGACGAGAGCGCGTCGACGACGCCGAACCGCGCGGATTGCAAACTTAGCGTCGCCGGAAGAGTTTTGCTCGAGTACGACGGAGACGCGACGACGTTCCACGTTCCGACGGGCGTCGTAAGAATCGGAAGCAAAGCGTTTTTCAACCGCGGGAAATTGACGTCGGTCTACCTGCCCGAAAGCGTCGAAGAAATCGAAGACGAAGCGTTTCGGCGTTGTTCGTCGCTCCGGTCGATCGCTCTTCCGAAGAATCTCAAAAAGATCGGATGGCGCGCGTTCGGAAATTGCGAGGCGCTCGATTCGATCGTCGTTCCCGAGGGCGTCCGCTCGATCGGAACCAACGCCTTCGAATTCTGTTCTTCGCTGACGTCCGCGACCCTTCACGAAGGCGTCCTGAGGATCGGCTCGGGAGCGTTCCAGGAATGTTCCTCGCTGACGTCGATCGTCGTTCCCGAGGGCGTCAAAATCATTGGAAACGGCGCGTTCCGAAACTGTTTCGCGCTGACGGAAGTCGTTCTTCCAGAAACGCTCGCGAAAATCGGAGAAGCCGCGTTTTACGGCTGTCCCTCGTTGACCTCGGTCGTCGTTCCGGGAAGCGTCGATTATATTGGAGACCTCGCGTTTTTTGATTGTCCGTCGCTGACGATTCGCGCCCCGAGAGGTTCGCGCGCCGAAGAATACTCTTTGGAAAACGGCGTCGACTTCGATCCGCTCGACGGCGTTTCGGGCGCCGCGCCAAACCTTGCGCCGACGCCGCCGACGCCGCGCGAGGGTTCCCTCGGAAACGCCGCGCCGAGCGTTTCAACCGACGCCGACGACGATTTCTCTTTTACGGACGCCTCCGCGCCGAGCGTTCCAACGTCGGCGAACGCGGACGTCGACAAAAACGACTATTCCTTAAGCGACGACGGAAAAACGTTCGAAAAGTACGAAGGAAACGCCAAAGAATTCGTCGTTCCGGAGGGCGTCGTCAGAATCGAATCCTACGCGTTCACCGACCGCTCGTCCCTGAAAAACATAACGCTTCCGAAAAGTCTCGAGGAAATCGGCGACTTCGCGTTCGACGGCTGCAGCTCGCTCGCGTCGATCGTTATTCCGGAAAACGTCAAGAAGATAAGTTCGACGGCGTTTCCGAATTGCTTTTCGCTCAAGTCGTTCGACGTCGACGCGAACAATCCTCGCTTCCGTTCCGTCGACGGAGCGCTTTTTACCGGGGACGGGAAAAAACTGATCCGCGTTCCGCAGGGAGCGAACGCCTCGAAATACGATATTCCCGTCGGGGTCGTCGAGATCGAAGATTTCGCGCTCGGATTCTGTTTCGCGCTGAAATCCGTCTCGATTCCCGACGGGGTTAAATCGATCGGCTTATCCTCGTTTAGCGGTTGCGCAGGATTAAAATCGATCGAAATTCCGCAAAGCGTCGTCCTCGTCGGGAATTCCGCGTTTTCGGAATGTCGCTCGTTGTCGTCGATCGCGATCCGTTCCGACTCGGTCAGAATTGACGACGGCGCGTTTACGGGATGCAAATCGCCGACGACGATTCGCGCTCCGAAAGGATCGACCTCCGAAAAATACGCTAAAGCGAACGGTTTCGAATTCTTGCCGCTTTAACGCGCGTTCGGAACGCGCGCCTTCGCGACATAACCGGCGCGTTTCGCAATCTTTGCGCGCGGGGAACTTGTAAAAAGCGCGAAAACTGTTACGATGAAGGGGACGCGCGTCGGCGCGGCGCGACGACGGTTTTTGTCGACTCCGTTTTTCCAACGTCCGATAACGGCGTCTTCAACGGCGGCGAAAGAGAGCGCTTGAATACTTGAATAAAAGAAAACATTAGCAATCGGGAACGCGCGGATGAACGCGAAAACAAAGTCTTTTCTGATCGGCGCGATCGTCGGCGCGGTTTTGGACGCGTCGTTGCTTCCGTTCGCGTTGACGCGGAGCGACAAAAACAATCCGGTCGTTCAGACTCCGGACGCGACGGAGACCGTCGTCGGGCAAGGAGACGGTCGCGCGCAAGGCGGCGTTGCCGACGACTTCCGCAAAGATTCGTCGGAATTCGAGCTTGACGACGGCGGACGCGTTTTGCTCAAATACGTCGGAAACGCGACCGAAGTCGTCGTTCCGTCGGGCGTCGAAAGAATCGGAAGCAAGGCGTTTTACGGACTTCGGGGGCTGACGTCGGTCGTTCTGCCCGAGAGCGTCGGAGAAATCGGGAACGAGGCGTTCCGGAATTGCGAAGCGCTTCGATCGATCGTCCTTCCGGAGCGGCTCGAAACGATCGGATCGCGAGCCTTTTGCGTCTGCAGGTCGCTCGCGTCCCTCGACGTTCCGGACTCCGTCCGCGACGTCGGTTCCAACGCCTTCGAATCCTGTTCTTCGCTGACGACTTTCGCGATTCCGAAGAACGTCAAAATCGTTAAAAACGGCGCGTTCCAGGAATGTTCCTCGCTGAAGTCGGTCGTCGTTCCCGAGGGCGTCAAAATCATCGGAGACGGCGCGTTTCGAAACTGTTCGGGTTTGGCGGAAATCAAGTTGCCCGAAACGCTCGAGGAGATCGGAGACTCCGCGTTCGTCGGCTGTTCGGCGCTTGAATCGATCGAGGTTCCCGGAAGCGTCTTGAAAATCGGGGCGTCGGCGTTTGGGACGGCGAAGGTTGTCGCGACGAAAGGCTCCCTCGCCGGTCAATTCGCGAACCGGAACGATAACAGTTACGCCGCGACGGGCGCTCCGACGACCGCCGCGACCGGCGTTTCGACGACTCCGTCCGCGACCAAGGTCGTCGGAGACTACGAAATCAGCGTCGACGGAAAGACGTTCTTGAAATACAACGGAACCGCGTCGACATTCGTCGTTCCCGACGGCGTCGAGGAGATTGGCGCGCGCGCGTTCGTTTCCCGCGAAGCGTTGACGTCCGTCTTTATCCCGAAAAGCGTTAAAATAATCGGCGACGCGGCGTTCTTCGCGTGCTCCGCGTTGAGGGAGGTCGATATTCCCGACGGCGTCGAAAAACTTGGAGACGGCGCGTTCTTCAATTGTTCCTCGCTAAAAAGCGCGTCCATTCCCGAAAGCGTAGCGAGCGTCGGAGAACGCGCGTTCGCCGGATGCGGTTCGCTCACGATCCGCGCCCCGAGAGGTTCGCGCGCCGAAAAATACGCTTTGGAGAACGGCGTCGACTTCGATCCGCTCGACGGCGTTCCTGGCGCCGCGCCAAACCTTGCGCCGACGCCGCGGGAGGGAGACCTCGGAAACGCCGCGCCGAGCGTTTCAACGTCGGCGAGCGCGGACGCGGTCGTCGACAAAGACGATTATTCCCTTAGCGCCGACGGAAAGACGTTCTTGAAATACAACGGAACCGCGTCGACGTTCGTCGTTCCGGGAGGCGTCGCGCGCGTCGCGCCGCGCGCGTTTTACGGCTGTTCGACGCTGACAAGAATCGAGTTTCCGTCAACTCTCGAAACTATCGGCGCCGGCGCGTTTTCTTTTTGCAGTTCGCTGACGTCCGTCGTTATCCCGAAAGGCGTCAAAGAAATCGACGATTCGGCGTTTTACGGGTGTTCCCTGTTGCAAACGGTCGTCGTTTCCGAGGGAGTCGAAAAACTTGGGAACGAAGCGTTTTTCAGGTGTTCCTCGTTAAAACGCGCGTCCATTCCCGGAAGCGTCGTAAAAGTTGGAGAAAACGCGTTTGGCGGATGTTCCCTCCTGACGGTCGTCGCCCCGCGCGGTTCCAGCGTCGAGAAATACGCCAAAGCGAACAAGATCAACTTTGAATCCTCCGAGGGCGCGATCTCGATCTCCGCGGCGTCGGGCTCTTCGACTTCGACGAAGCCGCTCGCGACCATGGACAAGGGGGATTACGAGATCAGCCGGGACGGAAAAACGTTGGCGAAATACAAAGGAACCGCGACGGAATTCGTCGTTCCCGACGGCGTCGAAATCATCGCCGACTCCGCGTTTTACAATCGCCAATCGTTAAAGTCGGTCGTCCTTCCCGAGACCGTCGAAAAAATCGGTCGATCGTCGTTCGCTTTTTGTTCCTCGTTAGAGTCGATCACCCTTCCCAAAGGATTAAAAGAAATAGGCGAGTCTTCTTTCTCGTCCTGCGTTTCTCTAACGATCGTCGACGCGCGGGAAGGATTGGAAATCATTGGCAGGGGGGCGTTCTCGAACTGTTCGAAGCTCGCGGGGATCGCGCTTCCGGAAACGGTCGCGGAGATCGGGAGAGGCGCGTTCGGCGGCTGTTTGGCGCTCAGGTCGATCTATATTCCCAAAAACGTCAAAACGATCGAGTCGGGAGCGTTCTCGACGCGAGGCGTCCTGACCTCCGTTTGGGTCGACGAAGAAAACCCTTTCTACAAGAGCTCTTCCGACGGCGTTCTTTTCTCGAAAGACGGCAAGACCCTCGTTCAATATCCGGCTGGAATAAGACGAGGAGCTTATTACATCGACGGCGGAGTCGAGAGGATTGAAGAGAAAGCGTTCCAGAGTTGTCGCGAGACGACGTCGATTTCAATTCCCGCGAGCGTCAAAGAAATCGGACGATTCGCCTTCTCCGACTGCGTTTCGTTGACGTCGTTTCAAGTCGACGCGGCAAACCCTTTCTTTAGCTCGGTCGACGGAATCCTTTTCTCAAAAGACGGAAAGACGCTTGTCCGATATCCGCAGGGAATGAAAGAGGACGCTTATCAGATTCCCGAAGGCGTCGAAACGATTGGAGTCGGCGCCTTCGGGGGGAGTTCCGCGTTAAAAGCGATCAAGATTCCCGCGGGCGTCAGGGAAATTAAAGACTCCGCGTTTTCAGGTTGCGAGACGTTGACGACGATCGCCGCGCCCGGAACCGTCGAAGAAATCGGATCCGGCGCGTTCGCGGGTTGTCGCGCGCTTAAAACGGTCGACGTCGGCGAAGGCGTCGGAAAAATCGGTTCCGAAGCGTTTGGATTCTGCGTTTCGTTGACGTCGATCTCCATTCCCGGAACCGTCAAGAGAATCGGGGGCAACGCGTTCCTCGGTTGTTCCGCGCTAAAAAAGATCGAACTCCCCGAAGGACTCGAAAAGATCGACGATCTGACGTTTCAGCAATGCTCGTCGCTGACGTCGGTCGTTATTCCCGGAACCGTCAAGGAAATCGGGAACAACGCGTTTGTCGGCTGTAGCGCGTTAAAAACGGTCGACATTCGCCAAGGCGTCGAAAGAATCGACTCCCTGGCGTTTCAAAATTGTTCCTCGTTGGCGTCGCTTGTAATTCCCGAAGGGGTTAAGGAAATCGGCGGTTCCGCGTTTGGCGGTTGCTCCGCGTTGAAAACGGTCTCGATTCCCAAAAGCGTGGAAAAAATTGGAGGCTTCCTGTTTTCAGGGGTAAAATCGCCGAGTATCCGCGCTCCCAAGGGATCCTTCGCCGAACAATACGCCAAAACGAACAAAATCAAATTTAAGTCGCTCGAAGACGGCAAAAAGCAGGAAGACTCCAAAAAGCGGGGAGACGACGGCGAAAAATCGGAGCCGGAACCGATCGAAATCGCGGACAAGGGGGATTTTCTGATCTCCGAAGACGGCAAAACGTTCGTGAAGTACAAGGGAAGAGGCGATAGTTTCGCCATTCCCGAGGGCGTCGAGGTCATTGGAGACGACGCCTTTTTGGGATGTTCGTCGCTAAAATCGATCTCGATTCCCGAGGGCGTTAAGAGAATCGGCGACGACGCGTTCTCGGGCTGTCAGTCGCTGACGTCGATCCTTCTTCCCAAAAGCGTTGGAGAAATCGGGATCAACGCGTTCTGGAACTGTTCGTCGCTGACGTCGATCGAGATTCCCGTCGGCGTTAAGATCGTCGACGTGCAGACGTTTTCGCACTGCTCCTCGCTGAAGTCGGTCGTTATTCCCGGAACCGTCAGGGAAATCGGAAAGAACGCATTTTTGAACTGCTCTTCGCTGGAGTCGATCGAGATTCCCGAAGGTCTTGGAAAAATCGAAGAGACCGCGTTCAGAGATTGTTCCTCGTTGACTTCGATCGTCCTTCCGCGGAGCGTCGTAAAAATTGACCGACACGCGTTTTACGGCTCAAATTCGCCGACGATTCGAGCCCCCGAAGGGTCTTACGCCCAACGTTACGCGAAAGAGAACGAGTTTAAATTCGCGCCGCGTTAGCGGGCGCGGAATAATCCGGCAAACCGGTAAGTTGTAAGACGAACGTTTTGATAGAAAAAGCGGCTGTTGACGCGATTGTTGGCGGAGCCTTGTCATGAATCTAGAAGTCCTTATCGCAATAGTCTTCCTCGTTGCGGCGGCGATTCCCGTTCTGTTCCGCAAAGCGCTGGCTAAAAGAGCCTTTAAAAAAGCCATGATTCGATCGTCCGCGGCGCGCCCGAGCTGCTTCGCGACCCTGGTCGATTTTCCGCGCGTCGTCCCTTGTTCCAAAGAAACGGAAATCTGTTGTCTTTCGTTGGAAAAATTCTTTCCTGCGGAAAACCTCGCGCAAAACTTTGCCGACTCCTTCGTCAGGCGCTTTCCCCAAAGTCAAAGCGGCGCGAAACTCATGAAGTGCGCTCGACATCTCGACGCCAGGAACGGCCCCGACGACGAATACTCGCTCGTCGGCGATATGAAGCGCGGCGCGCGTCCCGACGCAAGGAACAGAGTCGACGTCGTCCTTGCCGTTAAGGAAATCAAATCGGAAGACCGGAGCGCGGCGATCGCCGCCGTCGTCGTCGTCGACTGGGCGTCGACGGTCACGATTTCCGTTCGGTGGTCGCGTTGGTCCGCGAGTCAATACGACAAGGGGGAAAGAACTTTGTTCCGAGAGCTTCGAGCAAGTCAATCGAGCGGGGCCGAGAAGGATCCGCTCGACGAAATTGGGAGGAGCGCGGAACAGTTGGCGAAAATCGCGTTGCAATCCGTCCTTGACGCCGTCGCCGATATCAGAGCCGATCTTGGCGAGGGCAGAAAACGCGAGCTGCGCGTCGGACGGAAACCGCGAGCGTGAAGCTTGCCGTCTCGCCGTTTTCCCCGGCGCGATCGACGGGAGTCGAAAACGGTTTTTAACGCGCCCCGACGGCGCCGGAATAACAAAGAATTGATCCCGCTTGACGAGAGAACGACGTCATGAACGTTTTGAAATCATTGACTAATTGCGCGATTCCGACGATTTTCGCCGACGATTCCTCCGAAACTTCCGGCCTTGCCCTCGCGTTTTACGCGATATTGTTCGTTGTTTTGGCGGTCTGGATATTGATAAGGAAGTTGGCGAAATACAAGCTGATTGAAAAATCCTACGATAGAGCGAAAAGGGCGGCGGCGACGCGAAAGCCGAGTTCATACGACGAACTGCTCTGTTTTACGGGGCGCGTTCCCGTCGACCTCGAGAAAGAAATAGGATTCGCGACGATTGACAAGACCGTTCCGGCGGACGCGTTCGTCGACGAGTTTGTCGCGAGTTTTTACGCGCTGTCCGACGAGGGAACGCTCATGGACGGCGCGAAGCACGCGGATCTTTACGAGCGAGTCGTTTACAAACCGAGTTCAAAAGGGAAGCCCATACGCGTGGATCCGCGTCGCGAAGAAGGAGACAATCAGGTTCGCGTCATTCTTGTCGTCGACAAAATCGAGGACGAAACGGGATCGGGCGACTTAAAATTGGCGGTCGCGTCGGTAGTCGTCTCGGACTGGCTGACCTCGATCATGATTTCCGTCCGCCGATCCGTCTGGTCGCTGAAACGACAGAAAGAACTCGAAAGGCTCGAAAAAGGACGCGGCGCGACGCCGGAATACGACGAAACGGACGACCTCCAGAACTGCGCCTCGCCGTTGCTCGCCGACGATCCGGAAAAAAAGGCGGAACGGTTGGCGCGCCTGGCGATAAAAGCCGCGCGCGACGTCGTCGCGAAGATTGAGAATAACGCCGTAAAACCGAGGGCGAAAAACGATTCTTTACCCAACGGTCCGTTTTCCCTTTCTTTCGAGCGGGGGTTGTTGAAGGCGGAAGAAGAGCTTAAAAAATGGATAAAATTGATTTTAATTGCGCTGGCGGCGACTGCCGCGCTCGTGCTCGCGACAGTCTTTCACGTTCTTTTTCACGTTCTTTTTTAAGACGACGCAAACTCGTTGCGAGGTCGCGTCGGTCAATGACGCGGGGGGCTTCTTCAGGGGCGATCGTCGCGTTTCTCGACGAAAACGGGCGTTTAAAAAGGAAAGGTTAAACAGTTGGGGATCGGATGAACGCGAGAACAAAATTATTTCTGATCGGCGTCGGCTCGGGGACGGCTTTGGGAATCTTGTTATTGGCGCCGCTCGCGATGTTGTCAAGCGCGAAACGCGGCGCCGACGACGAGGAAACGACCGTCGCGACCGAGATTCCGGCGGAGGAGTTCCATGCCGACGTCGGAGACGATTTTTCAGACGCCGCCTCGGTCGATCTTCCGAACGCCGCCTCGGTCGATCTTCCAAACGCCGCCTCGGACGAGCTTCCGGACGCCGCCTCGGACGATCTTCCGGACGCCGCCTCGGTCGATCTTCCCAATGTCGCCCCGACGTTAAAAACGCCGGACTACGAGCTTAGCGGAGAAGGGAGCGTTTTTTTAAAGTACTTCGGAAGCGCGGAAGAATTCGCTTTGCCGCAGGGAGTCAAAGAGATCGGGCGCGCCGCGTTCCAACGGCGTTCCTCGTTAAAATCGGTCGTTCTTCCCGAAGGCGTCGAAATCGTCGGCGACTACGCTTTCAACGGTTGCGCGGCGTTGACGTCGTTCGACGCGCCGACGAGCGTAAAAAGAATCGGAAACTCCGCGTTCGCCGACTGCGCGGCGTTGGAATCGATCGGATTGCGAGAAGGCGTCAGGGAGATCGGACACTTCGCCTTTCTGGGATGCCCTTCGTTAAAGACGATCGAACTGCCCGGAAGCGTGGAAAAAATTGGAACGGACGTCTTTTCCCGATCGGAACCGCCGACGATCCGCGCGCCCAAAGGCTCTTACGTCGAACAGTACGCGAAGAGAAACAAAATCAACTTTGAACCGACCGACGCCGCGGATGATTCAACGGCGTTGAAACCGGGCGCCGACGCGGGGGATTACTCGCTTGGCGACGGCGGAAAGACGTTCGTGAAATATGGAGGAAACGCCAAAAGATTCGTCGTTCCCGAGGGCGTCGAGGTCGTCGGAAGCAACGCGTTCTACGGACGCTCCTCGTTGCAATCGGTCGTCCTTCCCGCGAGCGTCAGGAGAATCAACGCGTGGGCGTTCGGTTGTTGTTCTTCATTGGAAACGGTCGACCTTCCCGAAGGGATCGAAATCATTAGCGACTACGCTTTTTCCGACTGTCTGGCGCTGGCGTCGATCGTTATTCCCGCCGGAGTCAAAAAAATCGGCGTTCGAGCGTTCGCCGACTGTTCTTCGTTAAAAACGGTCAGGATTCGCGACGGCGTCGAAATTGTCGACGAACACGCTTTCTCCGGTTGCGCCGCGCTGACGACGATCGCGATCCCCGGAACCGTCGGGAAAATCGGAAAAGCCGCGTTCCAGGGTTGTTCCTCGTTAAACTCGGTCGTTCTTCGCGAAGGGGTCGAGAGAATCGATTCGTCGACGTTCGCGCGTTGCTCTTCGTTGTCGTCGGTCTCGATTCCCGACTCGCTCAAAGAGATCGGAACCGGCGCGTTTTCGGACTGTTCCGCGTTGAAAACGATCGTCGTTCCCGAAAACGTGGAGAAGATCGGCGAGCGCGCGTTCTCGGGGACAAGAGCGCCGACCATTCGCGCCGTCAAGGGATCCTACGCCGAACAATACGCGAAAACGAACAACTTGAAATTCGAGCCGATTAAGTAGACGAGCCGATTTCCGACGTTTGTTCGCGGTCGAGAAAGAATAAAAAACGCGAACGTCCGGATAAAAACGTTCAAAAAAGTTCAAAACCAAAAAAGACGCGTCCATTTTGACGCGAAGCATAGTATACTTGAAGAACGACGACGCGTTTTTGTCAACGGCGACGCGCGTCGACGACGAGCGTCCCAAAGACGCGCGACGCGGAAAAACTTGCGTAGGCGACTTGACCGCGCGTTTAACCCGACCAACCGCGCGAGAAGAGCGGCAATGGAATTGAACGACGCAAAAGGGGAAAGATTGGAAAAAAGCGACGATTTAAGTTTTGAGACCCCTATCTCGGACGAGGAACCCGTCATAGAACTCGAATCCTTCGACGAAGATTGCGAACTCAGTCCGACTCCGTCCGACGAAACGAGGGATATTTCGCGGGAAAGCGAGCGCGAGATCTCGTCCTTTAGCGACGATACGGACGCCGCGTGGAGGGTGAACGTTCTTGGAAAAACATACGGTCCCGCCAGTCTCGAGGTCGTTAAAGCATGGATCGTCCAACGCAGAATTCCCCGAACCGCGCTTGTTTTTCGCGAAGGGTGGAAATACTGGCGCGAAGCGCGCGAAGTTTTCGGCAAGGAACTTTCGGACGCCCTTGGCGACGCAAAACGGACGGACGTCGACGAGCGGCTGAAATCGGCGGCAAACGACGTTTCCGAAGTCTCCGAAACCTCGCTCAACGCGGGATCGTTGGCGGCGTTCCATTCCGACCTTCTGGAATCTTCCAGTTTTCTCGCGTCGTCCGACGCGCCGAGCGAGCGCTCGTTCGGTTTTAAGCGGCGAGGATTCAAGAATAGACCGCCCGTGTTTAAATCGTTGAGAGCGAGCGGACTCGCCGTTTTTAAAAAATATCCGAAGACGGGCAAATTCGTCGTCGTTTGTTTCGCGTTAATGCTCGCGGGGATCGTCGTTATTCTTTTCCAAAGCCTTAACGCGCCCAAAAACGAACCGCGAGTCTTCGTTCCTACGCGAGTTGAAAACGGCGACGTCAACGCCTTCGTCGATACGGGATCGGGGGACAAGCCGTCCGAGTCGGAAAACGCCGCTCCGCGAGAAACGGTCGCGACCGTTCCGAAATCTCCGTTTTACGAACTGAGCCCCGACGGAAAAACGTTCCTGAAATATACGGGAAACGGCGTCGGATTCGTCGTCCCGGAGGGTATCGAAACGGTTGGATTCCGCGCGTTCGACAAAGTCGGGTCGTTAAAAACGATCGCGATTCCGAAAAGCGTCAAAACAATAGAGGAGGGCGCGTTTCTCTGGATGCGTGGCGTGACTTCGTACAATGTCGCGGAAGAGAACGTTTCTTATCGTTCGGTCGGCGGCTTTTTGTTTACAAAAGACGGAAAGACGCTCTGTCAGGCTCCGCTTGGCATGGGATTGAAAACGTACGAGGTTCCGGAAGGGTGCGAGAAAATTGAAAAATTCGCGTTTAACGAATGCTCGGAACTCGCGCGAATCACCTTGCCGGAAGGGTTCAAGTCGATTGGAGAATTCTCCTTTGGCAATTGCGTTTCCTTGACCTCGATCGCGATTCCCGAAAGCGTCGAAACGGTCGAACGTCTCGCGTTTGCCGGATGTTCTTCGTTGCGTTCGATCGACGTCGCGGAAAACAACGCGAATTACGTCTCCGTCGACGGAGTCCTCTTTTCCAAAGACATGAAGACGCTGCATCTCTATCCGCGCGCGAAGACCGGCAAAAGCTACTCGATTCCCGACGGAGTCGAGACCGTCGCGGCGGAGTCGTTTTACCAATGTCCTTCGTTGGAGGAGGTCGTCGTTCCGGCGAGCGTTAGCGTTATCGAACCCGACGCGTTCTGGAATTGCGGCAATTTGAAAAAGATCGTCGTATACGGAGACGCCGAAACGGTGGACGACGACGCGTTTCGAGGATGCGGCGGCGCGACGATTCTCGCTCCTCTTGATTCCGCCGTCGAGCGTTGCGCTAAGATTAACTACAGAAATTACGAAGTTTTGGACGACGTCGACGGAAGAAAGGTCGTCGACTCCGGCCGGCCGACGGAACGCGTTTTGAGCTCCGATGGAAAAAAACTCTTAAAATACGCGGGAAACGTCTCTTCGTTCGCCGTTCCGGACGGAATCGAAGAAATCGGGTATAAAGCGTTTGCCGACGACGACTCGCTGACGTCGATAACCGTACCGTCAAGCGTTAAGAAAATCGATAAAGTCGCTTTTTGGAGGCTGGCGTCGTTGGCGTCGGTTGAAGTCGCGGAGGACAATCCTTATTACAAGTCGGTCGACGGCGTTTTGTTCTCGAAAGACGGCAAGACGCTTTGCTTCAATCCGATTGGGGCGAGGCGGAAAAAGTTCGACGCGCCGGAAGGCGTCGAAGAAATCGGGAAAATGGCGTTTGCCTACTGCGGTTCGTTGAGGTCGGTTTCCATTCCGGAAGGCGTTGAGAGGATAGGCGAATTTTCTTTCGGCGGGTGCGCGCTGACTTCGGTCGACATACCGAAAAGCGTTGAAGAGATCGGGCGGAACGCGTTCGCTAATTGTTCTTCCATAAAGTCGATCAACGTCGCGGAGGGCAATCTCAAATACGTTTCTGTCGACGGCGTCCTTTTCACCAGAGACCAAAAAACGCTTATCCGTTATCCGGCTAGCAAAGCGGCGGCTCGTTACGTCATACCCGACGGAGTCGAGAGAATCGAGGAGAACGCGTTTGCGTCTTGCAAACGGCTGGAGTCGGTCGTCGTCCCGAAAGGCGTCGGAAGCGTTGGTCGCGACGCGTTCGCGGGGTGTTCCAATTTGAAAAAGATCGTGGCTCCGGAGGGCGTCGTCGACGTCGCTTACGACGCTTTTCTGGGCGATCTGGCGTTGACGATTCACGCCCCGAAAGATTCCGCCGCCTACCGGATCGCCAAAAGGGCGTTCATCCGTTTCGAGCCGCTCGAAAGCGGAGTCGCGTCTGAAAAGGATAACGCGAAAACTGCCGAAGCCGACGGACAAACCGCCGGATATCGGCTCAGCCCCGACGGAAAAATATTCCTGGGATATAACGGAAAGGCGGAAACGTTCGTTATTCCCAATGGAGTTGAGATCATCGGAGAGGGCGCGTTTGCCAACTCTTTGTTAACTTCGGTTTCCGTTCCGGAAAGCGTCGTGGAGATTAGGAGCGAGGCGTTTTGCCGTTGTTCCTGGCTAACGTCGGTTAATATTCCCGACGCCGTCGCGACGGTTGGGGCGGACGCGTTTTTCGGTTGCGCGTCGTTGAAGTCGGTCAATATTCCCGAAGGCGTCGGAGAAATTGGAAGCTGGGCGTTCGCCCATTGCCATTCGCTTAAGTCGATCGATATCCCAAAAAGCGTCGTTTCCATAGGATGCGAGGCGTTCGGATATTGCTCTTCGTTGAAGTCGATCAACGTCGCGGAGAGCAACCCCAATTACGTTTCCATCGACGGGGTTCTTTTCTCCAAAGATCAAAAAACGTTGTTCTCCTATCCTTGCGACAGGAAAGGAACGAGTTACGACGTCCCGGAAAGCGTCGGGGAAATTGGGGAATACGCGTTTGCCGGCGCGCCGTTGAGCTCGATCGCGATTCCGGGAGGCGTCGAGAAAATCGGAAAAACGCCGTTTATCAGTTGCGGCTTGCTGGAGTCGATTAGCGTCGCCGAAGACAATTCCCATTTTTGCTCCGTCGACGGAATTCTTTTCTCCAAAGACAAAAAAACGTTGGTCGCGTATCCAAACGGCAAAGAGGGGGAACGTTGCGTCGTTCCAGAAGGCGTCGCGACTATTGGAGACGGCTCGTTTGGAACGAGCCGCTCGTTGAAGTCGATCATAATCCCGAAAGGCGTCGAATCGATCGGGGACGGGGCGTTTTTCAATTGTTCCTCGTTGTCTTTAATTGAAATTCCGGAAAGCGTTAAAGAAATTGGCGACGAAACCTTTAGTAATTGCGAATTCCTGACGATTATCGCTCCGGAAGGCTCCTATGCCGAACAATACGCCAAAGGAAACAAAATCAATTTCACGCCGACATATCGGCTCAGCCCCGATGGAAAAACGTTCTTGAGATATGACGGAAGGGCTGAAACTTTCGCTATTCCAGAAGGCGTCGAAACTATTGGAGCGCGCGCGTTTGCCGACTCTTTACTGAAATCGGTCGGTATTCCCGAAGGTGTAAAAAAAATTGAGAAAGAAGCGTTTTTTCATTGCCCCTCGTTAACTTTTGTCAATATCCCCGAAAGCGTCGTGGAAATTGGAGAGAGCGCGTTCTCCCGTTGCGATTCTCTAAGTTCGGTCAATATTCCCAAACGCGCGGCTTCCATTGACGTCGCGGCGTTCGCGTATTGCTCTTCGCTGGAGTCGATCAACGTCGCGGAAGACAATCCCAATTACGTTTCCGTCGACGGGGTTCTTTTCTCTAAAGACCAAAAAACGCTGGTTTCTTATCCCGGCGATCGGGAAAAGCATTACGAGATCCCGAAAAGCGTCGACGTCATTGGAGACTGGGCGTTTTACGGATGTTCCTCGTTGACGTCGGTTAGTATTCCCGAAAGCGTCGAGAAAATTGGGACGCGAGCGTTCTCTCGTTGCGATTTTCTAAGTTCGATCAATATTCCCAAAAGCGTCGTTTCCATTGGAACCAACGCGTTCGCATATTGTTCTTCTTTGGGATCGATCAACGTCGCGGAAGACAACTCCAACTACGCTTCCGTCGACGGCGTTCTTTTCTCTAAAGACCAAAAAACGCTGTTCGCGTATCCCGGTAATAAGGAAGGAAATAGTTGCGTCGTTCCCGAAGGAGTCGCGACCGTTGGAGATTGCGCGTTTTGGGCATGCCGTTCGTTGACGTCGATCACGATCCCGGAAAGCGTCGAGTCGATCGGGGACAGGACGTTTTACAATTGTTCCGTATTGACTTTAATTAATCTTCCGGCAAGCGTTAAAGAAATTGGCGACGAAGCGTTCGGCGGTTGCGCGTCCCTGATGATCCGCGCTCCGAAAGGCTCTTATGCGGAACGATACGCCCAAGAAAACAAAATCTATTTCGCGCCGGCCGAAGCCTCGGAATAGGGCGGCTACCTTCTAAAGCGAACGTCGGAGCGACCGCGCTTTTCGACGGAAAGGGACTAACGGACCTCGCGAATAGAACGGTTTTTGCGTCGGACGGTATATCGTCGGCTCGTTGGGGCGTCTTTTGGGTGTAATTTTAATTCGTGGCGCTATTAGCGGTCGCATATTTGCATATTGACCACGCCGTATCCCAACGATCATTACGAATGATTGTTCTGATTCGCAACACTCTTTGCGCCCTTTCTCTCG
>CAMZEO010000057.1 GCA_947305735.1 uncultured Planctomycetales bacterium
GAATTCGAGAGGTTGTCACCAACTGCTTCGCGACGGCGCGGCTCTTGTCGAAACAGTCGACGATATCATCGAGGCGATTCCCGCGTACGACGTCCCTCCGCAAGCGGCGGAGCGACAAGCTTCTGCAAGAGACTCCGAGCCCGGAACCCTTGGTATTTCTTCGAAATCGATCGAGTTGATTAACACGCGTAAAAAAGACGCGACGGCCGATTCGCCGCGTTCTGGAAAGTCAAAAAAAGAGAAGAGGTCGTCGGCGGCTGAGCGTCAGGGCGGGGGCAAGTCGAAGTCTGAGAAGGAACGACGCGGCGCGCCGCTTCCCGAGTTGAGGGCGGAAGAACGCGCGATCGTCGACGCGCTTGGCGAAGATACGCTTCAGATCGACGAGTTGATTCGCAAGTCGGGACTTCCCGCGTCCAAAGTGATCGGTTTGGTCGCGGCTCTTGAATTTAAGCAAGTCTTGAAACGGCTTGAAGGAAATTCCGTTACGAGGCGGACTTTACCATAAAAGAACGTTATTTATCTTTCGACTATGAATTATCGAATTATCAGCGCCTTGTTGGGCATGGTCGCCGTCATCTTGGGAGTCTGCATGTTTTTGTGCCTTCCCTGGGGACTGCCCTCGTTTGGCGGCGGCGATTCGGAAATACGCGGCGCCGTCGGACTTCTCTTAGGCGGCGGTTTGGCGATTCTGCTCGGGGTCGTTTTTATGATTCTGGGACGCGGCGCCGACGAAGAACGTCTGTTTCGCAAAGAGGCGTTTGTAATCGTGTCGCTAAGCTGGATTATGGCGATTGTTCTTGGCGCGACTCCCTATCTTTTTAGCAAAACTGAACGTGAATCCGGCGTTCGCATGTCGTTTTGCGACGCGATTTTCGAGTCGGCGTCCGGGTTGACGACGACCGGCGCCACGGTCATTAGCGAATTGGAGAATCCGGAGGTTATTCCCAGAACGATTCTCTTTTGGCGTAGCACGACGCATTTTCTCGGCGGACTGGGCGTCATCTGTTTCTTTGTCGTTTTATTGGGACAGGGCATTAACGGAAAAGCGATTTTAAAAATAGAGCATTCTGTTTCCGGCAACTTGCCCGCGGCTCAGATGAGGACGCTTGCCAACTATTTGTTCCGCATCTACGCGCTATTGAACGTCCTTTGTTGCGTTTTGCTGCTGATATGCGGTATGTCCCTTTTTGACGCGATTTCGCACGCGTTTTCCGTCGTCGCGCTCGGAGGGTTTAGCACGCACGACGCGAGTATCGCGTATTACGCTTCCGATCCGCGCGCAAACGGATTGGCGATCGAATGCGTCTTGATCTTCTTCATGATCGCAAGCGGCACGAATTACTGGTTGATCTTTTGGGCGACAACCGGACAGCCGCAGAAGCTTTATCGCGATTCCGAATGGCGTTGTTTTATCAGTTTAATCGTCGTGGGAATTGCGATTACGACGTGTTTTGGCATGTTGCACGGCGATTTTCGTCCCGCGTCGATCGTCCAACAAGAGACGCAAACGGAGGCGAAAGATTTGGTTGACGGCCAATTGGACGACGAGGGGACGTCGACCAGGACGCTGCCCCGTCGTCCGTACGAAACGATCGACGAGGACGCCGAACGCGTTCGATTTTCCGTCGCGCTTCGTCGTTCGGCGTTTCAGGTTGTTTCTTTAGGGACCGGCGCAGGTTTTGTCACCGATCGTTATGAATTGTGGAATTCGACTTCGATAGCGGCTCTTGTCTTCTTAATGTTTATCGGAGGTTGCGCGGGCAGCACGGCTGGCGGCGCAAAAGTTTTTCGCGTAGTGTTTTCGAGCAAATTATTGTCCCAGCGTCTTTCGGAGACGTTCAGTCCGAACGTCGTTCGAGTTATCCGAGTCGACGGCGAGAATATTGACAAAGAGTCGCTCTATTCCGCGCTGACCTACGTTGGCGTTTTTAACTTGTTAATCGCCGTTACGACCTTACTTGTGACTAGTTTTGAACCGAACGATCTCTGGATTTTACGCGGCGAGTCTCAAGTGGAGAAAGTGGCGGATCTTGGAGCCGCCGCCATCTCAATGTTTGCGAACGTTGGGCCTGCCCTGGGCGTTTTTGGTTCGATTGAGAATTACGGCGGCCTGACCGAAATAACGAAAGCGATTTTTGCGGTAGCGACGCTTTTAGGTCGTCTTGAAGTGTGGACCGTTATAGCGCTTCTTTCGCCGAACTTTTGGCGCAATCGTTAGTTAACTTATACGGCATTCGGCGTTAAGAACGCGCTCGACAAGCGTTTTGCTTTGTTCGTCGAGCGCGTCGCACCCCTTGACGAACTCCCTCGCGACTTGGACAGTTCTCTTGTACGTCGCTCTTTTCTTCGCGCGCAGAAAGGCGACGATCGTTCCGACAAGATAGCCCGCGACGGAAATGGGAATCGAAGCGGTCATGATTCCGAAAGCCAGGAGACAAAACGTCGTCCAGAAGAGAATCGTTTCGGCGTTTCGCGCTTTCTCAACCGATTGCGACGAACACCCCTGATTACGAACGGCGTCCGCCTGCGCTCCGGCGAGGAGCACGATCGCAATCGACGCGGCGTCAACGCTTCCGAGCGCGTCGGGGCTCAGAAAAATCTTGCCTTCTTTTTCGACGTATTCGTTTTGAAGATGGTCCGAACTTTTGACGACTTCGACCGAATCGAGTTTAGTTTTGTTCAGGAACTCGTTAAGGATTTTGTCCGAGGAAACGCCAGTCGACGTTTTTGACGCCTGATCGATCGTTTTAGTCGCCGCGCGTTGAGAGACGATCGAGACGATAAAGACGGGGATTAGGGGAAGGAAACAAACAAGGGAAAGCCAACTCATAATAAAGCTCCGTTTTATACGATAAGAGATTACAACAAGCGCGTTTTTACGCTAAAACGCGTTCGCTTTTCGAGAAACAGCATATAGACAAAAAACGCCGGAGCGCGCGTTTTTTCAATTGCGAAGCTTCAAAAGAACGAGAAAGAGAGGACGCGTTAACGAACGCGACGATAATGGGTTATAAAAAGCGGCCGCTCGTTCTTGAAAACGTTTCAACGTCGTCGAAACTAGCAAGGGCTGGACCGAACGAGAACGGGAAGACCGACTTGGGCGACCGGTTCGAAACGTTAATCGTCCGCGCTTCAGTCGACTCGAAGAGCCGTTCGATTCAAACGTTTCCGCTTTGTCTTCTAATTCGTATAACGCGGCTGGGTTAGACTGCCGGTCGCTCCAAAACGAAGCGTCTGAATCCCCCTTTTGTTTTTCGTCGAGACGCCGCTCGACGCTTCTTTCCCAGTTCGAAACGAAGACGCTTGAAACGACGGAGCCGTCGACGTTGAAGGCGAAAAAAACGAACCCGAGAAGAATTTGTCCCAGGATTATGTCAAGCCAACGCGTTTTCATTACTTACGACTTTTCAAGCTCTATTTCGCCAATTCTTAACCACGTTGACGAGAAAGGAGACGTTTTCAACGGGCGTTTCTTTGAGAATTCCGTGTCCGAGGTTGAAGACGAAACCCGGTTGATCGCCGACGGCGTCGAGGATGCGCGTCGCTTCGGCGCGGATAACGTCTGGAGAAGCAAGCAGAACGACGGGATCGAGATTTCCCTGAATCGCGCGGTCTTTTCCGACGAGTTCCCAGGCTCGGTCGATAGGAATTCGCCAATCGACGCCGACGCAGTCGGTTCCGACTTCGGCAAACGTCGGGAGAAGGGCGGGATTGCCCGTTCCAAAGTAAATAACGGGAACGCCCGGATCAAGCATGGCGCGGAGTTCCTTGAGCGCGGGCAAGACGAATCGCCGAAAATCGTCGACGCCGAGACAGCCGACCCAGGAGTCGAATATTTGCACGACTTGGGCGCCCGAAGCGATTTGCGCGTTAAGATACCGCGCCGACGATCGAGCGAGTCGACTTAGCAATTCCCTCCAGACGTCGGGTTGATTGCGCATCAGGGCTTTTGTTTTGAGGAACAGTCGACTTGTTCCTCCTTCGATCGCGTATCCGGCGAGCGTAAAGGGCGCGCCCGCGAATCCGATCACGGGAAGCGGCGAGACGGCGCGTCTGGTTTCTTCGACCGTTTGGTAAACGAAATCGAGCGAGGACACGTCGATCAGTTCTTTAACGCGCTCCAGATCGTTTTTTTCTCGGAACGGGTTGGCGATAACGGGCCCGTCTCCGGCTGAAAACGAGAGATCAAACCCGATCGGCTCAAGAATGGGCAGGAGGTCGGAAAAGATAATCGCGGCGTCGACTCCGATTCTTTCTACCGCCGTTTGCATAACTTCCGCGCATAATTGGGGACGTTTACAGAGTTCGAGAAAAGAAACGCCTTCCCGAATGGCGCGGTATTCCGCCATATAACGCCCCGCCTGGCGCATAAGCCAAATTGGAGGACGGTCGACTTTTTCGCGACGCAACGCTTGTAAGAGCAAGGGATCGGACATAATTACGGGGGACGCGTTGGTTGGCGTCGGAAAACGGACGGTTCGAAATGTTTTCCTAATAGTATACTCCGCGCTGCGGTATTTTCAATCGGAAAAAGGAATCGCGGATTTTTCCGGTTTTTCCTTGAAGAGGAACTGCGGGGAAGATATACTTGCGCTATCGAGCGCCGTTTTTCGCGCAGTCATTTTTTTCAGGAGGAACGCAAATGGTTAATCGTCGAACGTTTTTGAAAACGACTTCGTTAGGATTGGGTTTAGCGGCGTTGCAGACGCCGAGTTCTCGCGCGCAAATACTTGGCGCGAACGACAAGATTCGTTTGGCGTTTGTCGGTCTTGCCAATCGCGGCGGTCAGCTTCTAACCGCGTTTAAGAAATCGCCCGACTTGAAAATCGCGGCGTTTTGCGATCTCGACGCGAACACGCTTGCGAGCGCCGCCGAACGCTTTGGCGACGGGTCGGAAGCGAAAGTCTCCGATTTCCGGCTGTTGTACGATCGTAAGGACGTCGACGGTCTTGTTTTGGCGACGCCCGACCATTGGCACGCATATCAGACGGTCGAAGCGTGCAAAGCGGGTAAGGACGTCTATTGCGAAAAGCCTCTGTCGACGTCGATCGCCGAAGGGCGGATTATGGTCGAGGCGGCGCGGAAATACGAACGCGTCGTTCAGGTTGGAATTCACCGTCGAAGCGCGCCTTTGTATCACGCCGCGTTTGATTCCGGGTTGGAAAATAAGATCGGAAAGGTTACCGTCGCGCGAACCGCTCACTGTTCGAATATGTACCCCGCCGGGATGGGAAAAGCCAAGCCGACGACTCCTCCCGAAGGGCTCGACTGGGAATTGTGGCTCGGACCGCGTCCCGAACGCGACTATCAGGAAAACATTACGCCGTATAAATTTAGATGGTGGGACGAATACTGCTCTCAAATCGCCAATCAGGGCGTTCACTTCTTCGACTTGATTCGCTGGGCTCTCGACGAAAAAGCTCCGGCGTCCGTATGCGCGATGGGCGGAAAATTTGCCGTCGACGACGATCGAACGATCCCCGACACCCTTGCCGTCTGCTTTGAATTTGCGTCGGGTCGCCTTGCGACGTTCAATCATTTCGAGAGCAACGGCAATCCGATTATGGCGACGGACGAGAATTATCGAGCGTTAGGATACGTCGAGTATCGCGGCACGATGGGGACGTGTTACGTTTACGACAACCGTTATATTATCAAGCCGGAGAAGCCGGGGCAATTCCAGACGAAAGAACCGCGCGCCCAAGAAGAAGTTTATCAACTGGAAGGGGACGCGCAGCAAAACGCCGACGCCACGGCCCTTCACGCCCAGAACTTTATCGATTGCATGCGCGGTCGCAATCGTCCGAACACCGACGTAGAAGAGGCGCACTTAAGCACGGCGATGAGTCATCTTGCGAACATTTCGCTTAAAACGCGCAAACGTCTCGAGTGGGACGCCGACGCCGAACGAATAACAAATTGCGACGAGGCGAACGAACTACTTGGAGTCTCCTACCGCGAACCCTGGAAATTGACGCTGTAAGACGCGTCGATTTGATTTTGGAGACGATTTCGTTTCATAACATAAAGACGCGGGCTATCTTGGAGAATTGCTTCAAGACAGCCCGCGTCTTTTCTTATCGGCGAGATTCGATCAAACGAACTTCAACAGCGCGTAGCGTTTTTTACCGCTTCGGAGGACGACGACCGTTTCGCTTGCGAGGGACGCGGAGGTGAGCTTCATATCGACGTCGGTAATCTTGCGGTTATTGACGTAGGCGCCGCCTTGCTGAATCGCGCGTCTTGCGTCGCTTCTCGTTTTCGCGAGTCCGGCAAGAACAAACGCGTCGATTAAACTGATTTCGCAGTGGTCGAGCTGTTCGCGCGACGCTTCGCAACTTGGAACGTCGGCGAAGACGGAGGTTAGTTCGGCGTCGGTTAGACTGTCGATTTCGGCTCCAAAGAAGATCGCGGTAGCCTTTTCAGCGGCGACTAATCCTTTTTCGCCGTGCGCAAGGAGCGTAAGCTCTTTGGCGACTTGCTTTTGTAAGACGCGTTGTCCGAGATTCGCCTTGTGTTGTTCGATCAGCGCGAGCGCTTCGTCCTGATTAAGATCGGTGAAGAATCGGAACGCGTTTTCGATATCGGCGTCGTCGACGTTGACCCAGTATTGATAGAACTGGTAGGGACTGGTCCGTTCGGCGTCGAGCCACAGTGCTCCCGATTCGGATTTGCCCATTTTTTTGCCGTCGCTCTTGAGTAGCAATTTACTCGTGAGGCCGTAGAGCTGAACGCCGTCCATGCGGCGCGCCAGGTCGATTCCGGCGGTGATGTTGCCCCATTGGTCGCTGCCTCCCGCCTGGACTTCGCAACCGTAAGCGCGGCGAAGATGAACGAAGTCGTACGACTGAAGGAGCATATAGCTGAATTCGGTGTAACTCAAGCCGGAATCGGACTCGAGTCGGCTTTTGACGGAATCCTTAGTCAGCATAACGTTGACGGGAAACATTTTGCCGATGACGCGAAGGAATTCCAGATAGGAAAAATCTTTCATCCAGTCGTAGTTGTTGACGAGCAAAGCGCCGCTTGCCGATTCGTCAAAGTCGACGAAGCGCGCGAGCTGTTTTTTGATACATTCGGCGTTATGTTGCACCTGTTCGATCGTCTGCAATTTGCGTTCGTCGCTTTTGCCGCTCGGATCGCCGATCATGCCGGTGGCTCCCCCGACGAGCGCGATGGGCCGATGTCCCGCTTTCTGAAAACGGCGAAGATTCATAATGGCGACAAGGTGCCCGACGTGAAGGGAATCGGCGGTTGGATCGAATCCCGTGTAAACGGTCCTGGGTTTTTCCGTAAGGAATTGGTCGATTTTTTCGTCGGTTGTCTGATTAAGCAGTCCGCGCCAGGTCATTTCCTTGATAATGTCGAAATTAACGCTCATCGTTACGCCTCGTCGTTATGTTGATTCTATTTTTTGAACGACGTCGCGACGATTTGTCGACGCGACGGTTCGTGTATTTTACCGCGTTTCAAAAATTGTAAAACAGCGTCTTCTCCATTTTACGCCAATAAAAAAGCGTCGACGCAAAAACGCCAACGCTTTCGATTTTTGTCGAACCGGATGTCTAACAAGCTACGTTACATCGGAATAGCGCCGCCGACCCCGGTGCTTTGCCTAATCGGTTCCTTAACGGCTTCGCCAACGTCGACGGTAAGATCGTTTTTACCTTTAACGACTTCGACTTCCAGGGGCGTCGTCTCAATGGTCGCATATTGTTGATCAACGACGTAGAACTCTTCGTACGTCGCGCCGGAATCGATATATTCTTTATAGACTCTTGCCGATTCTTCGTCGATAGGAGACGGAGGAGGAGGCGTTCCTTCTCCGACCGTTTTCATCACGGAAACCTTGTATTTTCCTTCGGGCGCGCCTTTGTATTGACCGTGCGTCACGATCGTCGCGACTCCCTTGGAGTCGGTAATGCCGCCGCAGGTCCACGTCATAGAAGAATCAACCGCTTTAAAGTTAATCACCGCTTCGGCGAGCGGAGCTCCGCCTTGCGTTACGGTCAACGTCGTCGGCTGAAGATCGGGCATTCCAGCCGGCTTTTTCTTGCCGCAACCAATTGAGGCGAGGACAAAGAAAGCGCAGAAGGAAACAATAAGCGCTTTTTTCATGTTGAGTTTTCCTTATTTCTTCATTTCTTCGCGCGTTTGAAGACGCGCCACCGTGAAACGTCCGCTCCTTTTGACGCCCTCGACGGGTTGAAAAAGAGCGGACGCCGATTCTAAGAGAAATTACGAGCGACTAAGATCAGTTCGTTGTCGTTTCGCCGCCCATCGGGGTGCCCAAAGCGCCCCAGACTCCGTAAGGACTCTTGCCCGTGCACTGGGTGCTCTTGGCGGTAAGGTCGCCGCAGTCGATTGTGTCGGAGACAAAACGTACGGAACCGTCAAGCATACCAACGTTGACGCCGCCGCTGTGGTAGCTGTTCGGCGGGTAGATGCCGCCCCAGTAACCGCCGGTGGTCGCCTGGCAGCTGGGCGCGTTCGGAGGAAGAACGGTGTGGAAACCGTTCCAGGGACGACCGTCTTGGTAGAAGTTTCCGCGCCAGGTGTCGCAGGTAGACGACAAGATACTGGGGTCGTTGGGATTGCGCGCGTTGTTCATGCAGACGCTTGGATTGCAGTCCAAATCGCTGGTGTAGAATCCGGAAGGACTGGCGGAACCGCCTTTGACGCTCGCGGAGTAATACCCTTCGGGAGCGCTACAGGTTTCGCTGACGGCGGCGGTGTTGGAGGTGCCGTCTACGCATGCCGCCATCGTTTTCCAGGCGTATTGATGGAAAAGACCGCGGTTTTGGCACTTCTTAGTGGGAACGTTGATGTAGTTCGGGTGAGTGTACGGAGCGTCAAGCTTGCTCGTGCCGTCGCCGAGAGAGTAGACGACGTTGATGCGGGCGTTGTCGGCATGGACCGACGGAGTGGTTCCCACGGGATCCGACGGGCAGAGGACGGTGGTGATGCGATTTTTCACCTTGAATATATCCTGCGTGAAGAATCCGTCCCAGACTCCAAGCGAACCGGCGGCCATTTTTTTGTCGATCTGCATAAACTGATCGTAACGGGATTGCTGTTCCATGTAAGGAAGGAGCGGCATCGTAACGCTCCACGGCGCGTAACCCAGGAAATTACCGCTCGTGTTCGCGGGCGCGTACCACATTTTGGAAAACGACGACGTTGTGGGAAGACTGTTGTTAACGTCGTGATAGTTTTGCAACGCGAGCGAAACCTGCTTCATATTGTTCGTACATTGCATACGACGCGCCGCCTCTCGCGCCGCCTGGACGGCAGGGAGAAGCAAGCCGATTAAGATGCCGATGATCGCGATAACGACTAACAGCTCGACAAGCGTAAAACCTTTTTTGCGCATAAGAAGTCTCCATTTTATGCATATATGATTGAAAAAATCTTCGTCGGGTTACGGCAAAGCCCCAAACTCGACCATCCTAATTATAATCGGGAGTCGCGCCGAATTCAATAGGGAACTCTAAAAATATCACTTATTATTCCGTTGAAATGTCCCCAGTCTTTTTTTTGAGGGAGAGTCGAAGCTTTCCGCGTCAACGGCGCACCCCTCCCTCCCGTTAGACGAACAAGACGGGGCGGGGTTTCGAAAAAACGTGTAAATAGTCTTGTTTTGACGTCGTTTACCCAAGTCGTCTAAAAACGTCAACGCGATCAACGATGAGCCAAAACCATAAGTTGCGAAGCGTTTCATATCCGTCTTTCGACTGATTTTTAGGGGCAAATTATGAGGGGAATTTTGAAGATTTGCGTTATTATTGCGAGTTTTTTAAGAAGACGCGACGACTGGAAAGCGTCGGCAACGCCGCCGACGAAAAACTGTCGCCCCAGTTTAACGCGTAATCCGAGCGTCGGTTCTTTATTGGGATGCAATTCCGATAATCAACGGCGCCACCTCATTGGAGGCGGCTTTCCGCTTTACAGGTAGAATGGCTTGCGGCCAACGCAACGTCGCTAGTCTCAAGCGACTTGGAGCGATCAACATGACGGCGAAGGTTAGATATTAATTTTTCTTCCTGCAAAATATTGACGTCGACAATGGGAATCCCCGCGAATTCCGCGATTTTTTCGACGCTCAAACCTTGTCGAAGAAGCTATTCCGCCAAGACTTTTTTAGTTTCTAAAATTCCCTCGGCTCTTTCTTCGACGATAACACGACCTATCAGTTCGCGCATATTCTTAGGCTTCCCTTCGCGACTCCACGCGTTTGCGCCGCGCGATAAACGTTTGGAAAGAAGCAAGCGTTATTTTTCGCTAAACCAGATTTCGACGTCTACGATGGGAAGCTCCAAGAATTTCGCGATTTTCTCAACGCTCAAACCTTGTCGAAGAAGCTATTCCGCCAAGACTTTTTTAGTTTCTAAAATTCCCTCGGCTCTTCCTTCGGCTTTCCCCTCGGCGATAATACGATTTATTAGTTCACACATATTCCTCGGCTCCTCTCCGTAACCTTGCATTAATTCCTCGTACGCTAAATGGTCGTCTTTAACGACATAATGCGGAAAAAACAAAATCTCTCTTACATGAACAAACGTAATATTTGGAAAGTCCCTTAAATTTTCTCCGGTTCGTCTGCAACGAAAGAATAACGCGATAAAGCGGATATCCGGAGGATACTTTTGCAGTTCTTCATACGACAAGCCCGCGAAGTCGACGACTCGAATCTCATAGTCTTTAAAATGGGGACGCAGTACTTTGGAGACTTCGTCGGACATAGAGACGCATTCGGACAATTTGCGGCAATCTTGCCAAAGTTTGTCCCCAAGATAGAGAACGTAGTAAAAACCGGCGGAGTTCCTTTGGTTCCCAAGACGAATTGTCCGTTTAGAGCCGCGTTGTCCAATTCGTCCCGATACGTCGCGCCGTCGTACCCGAAAACGCGGACGGGCATATTTTTGTCAACTTGCGATTGAATTTCAAACGCAAAAACGCATTCGCATCGACCGTTTTCACAAAAAATTTCGCCACGTCCCTCCGCAGTTCGCGCAACTTGCCGGTCGACTCGTACGCGGAGTTAGCGGCGCGTTGCGCAAATCGTCCGGAACGACAAAATCAGCTCCGTCGGCAAATATTGCGTTGATCAGTCCCGCGGCGACGTCGTCTTTGGTAATCAACGCCGTTTCAACATTTGATTTTTCGGCGATCATAGGCAAACCCTCATGAGTTATTATATATCGAATCCGCGTTCCTAACAACATGCTTTTACCCTGTTTTGACAATTCGTCCCGGGCGACGCGTCGCCGGACGCAAAGACTCTCGCGCCGTCGGTTATTCGTCGGGTTGTTCCGCCCGCGGCGTATGAGCGACCGCGCGCTTTTGCTCGCGGCGTCAATTACGCGTTTTCGCGCCGCGTTTTTGGCGCCTTTTCTGCCTCTCCCAAACGACCCGTCGCATTGTTTCGAACGTCGGTCGCAACGCCGCCCTTTTTCAGGGCGGAAAGGGCGCTATAATACTCGAGCTATTAACTAACCGGCGCGGAGAGGTTCGCGCGATCGAATGGAAAAGGCGCAGTTATGGGATGGCAATATAGCGAAAAGACCAAACGGCTGTTTTTGGACGCCGTTCAGGGCAAGACTGGGACGCACGTCGGCGAAGTCGAGAACGCGGACGGCGTTGGAGAGCATGGCTCGGTCGCGTGCGGCGACGCGTTGAAGTTCACGTTTCGCGTCGAACGCGATCCCGTTGATCCGCTCAAGGACAAGATGGTCGAGGCGAAATTTCAGACGTTTGGTTGCACGTCGGCGATAGCGGCGTCGGAGGCTCTTTGCCGCATTATTGAAGAACGGCGCTGTTCCCCGATCGAGGCTCTTAAGATCACGAATCAAGACGTCGTCGACTTTCTTGAAGGTCTCCCAACGCAAAAGATTCACTGCTCGGTTATGGGGGCGGAAGCTCTTGAAGCGGCGGTGTTCGACTGGGCTTCCAAGCGCGGAGTTGACTTGGGCGCTCTTGGAATTAAACGTCTGGGGAGCGACGAGCATGAAGGGCGGCTGGTCTGCAAGTGTTTTGGAATTACGGAACCGTATTTGCGCCGCAAAATTCGCGAGCTGAGTTTGAAGACTGTCGACGACGTAACGGGCGCGCTCAAAGCCGGAGGCGCGTGCGGAACGTGTCGCGGGGATATTCAGGATATCATTAACGAGATTTGGTCGGCGAATCCCTGCGAAACCGGATCTTGCGAAGTTCCCGACGTCGAAACAGAAGAGACGAGTTCGGATTCTCCGTCCGTGACGCCGGGAAGCGCGTCGGCTCCGACCGGATTTGTTCCGCTTGCGACGGTTTCGACCGCAAAAGACGGGACGTTGCGGCAGAATCCGACGTTGACGCCTATGTCCGCCCCCGTCGCGTCCGCCGAAGAGTTTGCGAAAGCTTCCTCGTATCAAAAAGCGAAGCTCATCGAAAAAACGATCGACGCGGAAATTCGACCCGTTTTGCAGAGGGACGGCGGCGATTTGGAAATCGTCGACGTTAAGGATAACCTGGTTTACGTTCAGCTTGTCGGTTCGTGCGACGGTTGCGAAAGCGCGTCGCAGACGCTGGAGCTTCTGGTTGAAACCGTTTTGCAGGACAGGCTTGATCCGACGATCAAAGTGATTCAGATTTGAGTCGAACGATTCTCGATTCTGTAGAAAAAGATAAACCGCCGTCGCGTAATGAAACTCGCGACGGCGGCTGTTTTTTCAGGTTGAAACGATTAGCTTTTCAAGACGCTCAAACTTCCCATCCTTCACGGACTTCCTGCTTGAGAATTTTTGCGGCGGCGTCGCAGTTGGTAACAGCCATTTTTTCAGCGTCGTATTCGAGTTTTTGACCGCAACGATAGGCGACCGGACCAAGCAAGATTGTTTCGGCGACGCGACCGGAGTAGGCGAAGTTGCACGTCGTGTCGGTCCTGCCTTCCTTGATGGCGTCGAGCCATTCGCGGTGATGTCCGACGGACGATGGAATTGTCGGCGAAGGGGCTTCGAATGTCTTGTCCTTGTCGTTCAGAATGAGGCGGTGAGAGGAGTAATTCGAGTAAATCGCGCCTTCTTCGCCGATGAAGAGGACGCCGTTTCCTTCGGTAACGCCGTATTTTTCGAGCGATTCGGGTTTCGCGGTTCCATCGCTCCAAGAGACGGCGAGTTCGTCGGTCGTTCCTTCGACGCCGGGGAAAACATATTCGACATGCAGATCGCGCGCCGCGAAATCGTCGTCCGCCGGGACCGGCGCGAACGCTTCGATCGTTTTGGGATACTGCAAATCGAGCGCCCAGAAGGGAAGATCCATGAAGTGACACCCCATGTCGCCCATGCCGCCGTTACCGAATTCCCAGAACGAACGCCAGTTTCCGCGGAAGTAGCATGGTTGATACGGACGTTCATGCGCGGGACCAAGCCAGAGATCCCAGTCGAGGGTTTCCGGAACCGGGACGTCGTCGTTGGTTCGAGGCGAACCGCCCCAGACGACTCCGCACCAGACGTCGATTCGGCTGATCTTGCCGATCGCCCCGGAACGAACGAGCTCGACGGCGCGGCGATAGTTGTCGCCCGCGTGAATTTGCGTGCCCATCTGCGATGCGAGATTCTTTTCTTTGGCGTACTTTTGCATCGTACGAATCTGATAGACGTCGTGCGCGAGCGGTTTTTCGACGTAGGGAGCGATACCGAGCTTCATCGCTTCGATCGCGGCGATCGCGTGAGTGTGGTCGGGGGTCGTAACTACTACGGCGTCGATCTGGTCGCCCATTTCGGCGTACATTTCGCGGAAATCGACGTAGCGTTTGGCGTCTGGAATTTCCGCGCCGTATTTTTCAAGACTCGCCTTGTCTACGTCGCAAATGGCGACGCGGTTTTCCGTATTGCAGGAATTGCGATGGAAATCGCCCTGCATACCGGCCAGACCGACGTGGGCGAGATTGAGTTTTTCGTTAATATTTAACTCGCGGCTAAAACCGGGGCTCGGAAACGAGGACGCGAGAGAAAGACCCGCCGCCGACAAAGCGACGCGTTTCATAAACGAACGACGATTCATTTGAGACATTAATAGTTCTCCGTATAGGTGCAAAGCGCGGAAAACGCGCGAAATTCGACAAAAATAGTAATAAAGGCGCCAGCGTCGATTCGATTCGGCGCAGGCTTCCGACTCGATTCTTGATCAGATCATGACTTGCGTTCGCAGGTTGCAGGAATCAATCTCTTTGTGGCAAATGGTAAGCGCGTCTCGCGCGAGCGAACCGTCGAGCATAGCGGACGGTTTGCCTTCGAGGAAGCAGTTTCTCGCTTCGGTAAGTTCGTTGACGAACGGGGAAATATCGTCGCCGGCGGGAAATTCGGGCTTTTCGATCGAGCCGTCTTCGTGGAGGACTGTGACGGGAACGGCGTTGAAGCAGTCGGTGAAAACGGTCGCCTTCTCAAAGTGAACTTCGTAAGAGAAGGTGAAGGGGCGAGCCTGTTGCATAATGCACCCGGACGTCGCGGTAACCACCAGATCGCCGTCATTGTAAACGAACTGCGTGTTGAAGTATTCGGGGACGTCGCCGCGAAGGCGCCCTACCGCTCGGACGGCTTTGGGCATGCCGAACATCGTTCTGATGAAGTGCGCGTCATGAATATGCAGATCGAGCATAGGACCGCCCGAACCGTTCATACTGTAGAAGTTTTTAAGCCATGTCGGATCGGAGATAACGCGCGTAAAATTGCCGCCGAGACATTTGCCGTATTCGCCCGAAAGTTTCTTTTGATAGATGAAATTAAAAGCGTCGAAGAAGGGAAGAACGTGCCCGATCATAAGTAGTTTTCCGGTCTTTTGCGCGGTTTCGACCATGGCGACGCCTTCTTCCGCTTTAAGCGAAATCGGCTTTTCGCAGAAGACATTTTTGCCGGCGTTGAGCGCGGCGATCGTATTGGCGGCATGAGCGGCGGGAGGCAGACAGATATCGACGACGTCGACGTTCGGATCGGCAAGCATATCGTCGAGCTTTTCGTAAGTCGCGATTCCGGTCAGATCCATCTGGGTTCCTTGCGGACCGAAGTTGCCCTTAATCTTCGTCCAGTCGCCCTTGAGGCGTTCTTTAAAGAACGATTCGCACAGCGCGACGACTTTGACGTTCTCGATACGTTGATAGGCGAGATAGTGAATCATGCCCATAAAACCGATTCCGACGACGCCAACCTTCAGCATAGTGTAACTCCTTAATTTATAAACGCATACGATTCGGAACAGCTTTTAGCCGCCCTCAAAGACATAATCCGTCGCCACGGGAGCGCGAATCAAGTTTAGAGTTTAAACTTTTTACGACGCGATATAAAGTTCTTTTTGTTCATTTTTCTGAAAATTTGGAGATGATTGTTTTGAAGTAGCGGTTATGATGATTTAAACAATTATAACGATGTTTTTCTTTAAAATTGGTCTGGCAAATTCTCTTTTTTTTCCCTACCATAAAATGGTGGCGCCATATTTTTAGGCGAATAGAAGAAAGAATTCACACGTTTGACAGATTTGAAAGTATTCGAAGATGGCACGAAACGATAAACGAAACGCGAGACTCCTGCGCGCCGTCGTCGTAAGTCTGGCGGCTCTTTCCGTTTTGTCGGACGCGTCCTACGCGTCGGGGGAAGACGTCTCGATCAAATCCGCCGTTCAGTACGAAAGGGCGTCGGATTTAGCGAGCTCGATCGAACAAACCGCAGGCAAGGTTCCCGTCGCGACGAAAACGGACGCAAAGGTTGGAAAGGCGAAACAGAAGGAGGCGACCAGCGGGGGTAAGATCGTCGACGAATTGGAAAAACTACCCAATTTAAACGTTCGCCCCGAGGCGGCGCAAGAACACAAACCTCACGGCGCTTCCCTTGCGGGCGTGCAACCGGGCGTGACCAAATACTCCGAGCTTCGCAAGAACCTCACGTTTTCCAAACCGGTGAACGAGGAGGAAGTCGACGGTTTTCAAGTTTCGACGTACCAAGATCCGACGTTGCCCGACACGACGATTCAGATCGTCGGCAAGGACGATCTTGTCGAAGCGATCATGATTAATTTGGCGGACGCGCGTTCAGAGTCGGACGCTCGTAAGGTTTTCGAGGACGAGATTAAGGACGTTCGCCCGATTTGGACGCCCGACGAACTGGGAAATTTCCGAGAAGTTTTTCCCGAAAAGGGCGTCGCGTTCGTGCTCGAACCCGGCGAAACGCCCGGTTTGCCGAGCAACCGAGTTATTCAGATCGTGGCGGAAACAGTGAAGTGCGAATACTTTATCATGCGCGCCGAACAAGATATGCACGTTTCATACACCTTCGCGCGCGACGACGCCGAACATGCGCTGCTTCACGACGCCTCCGCCCCCGGCGCGTACTGGATTTTGGCGCAAACGCACCTTGCCGTCGGCGACGTCGTCAACGCGCGCAAACATATCTTTAAAGCGATCAAACTCAACGACTCCCTTCCTCAATTCCACTTGACGTACATCGACACGCTTATTCAAGCGGGCGAAGTCGATTCCGCGTTGCGTTATATGGACGCTGTTCGTGACGCCTTTGTCGAACATCCGTTATATCAAATTGAAGCGCTGGTTTTGGACTCGTTCATGCGTCATCAAAAGGCTGATCCGGATTACGACGGTTCAATTGCTCAGGGACAACGCGCGCTGAAATTGTTGGGAACGTTGTACGAATCGAATCTTACCCCGGAGGTAACCTGGGCTGCTAAGAGGCTTGAGGAACGCGCGAATCTTTCGATTGCGATCGCCGTGGCTCGCAAGCCCTGGAAGAATCCCAACGATCAGGAGAAGACGTTTGAGTGGATCGACGCGGCGACGGCCGTCGCGTCGGAAATCGACAAGATGGCGAGCGAAGATTCCCAACTTCCATCCGCTCAAATCGACGTGTTGCAGGCCGGTCTTGAAGCCTGTTTTGAGCTTCCCGACGCGAAAGAGGTCGACGCGTATTCGCAACGCATGATCGCCGCCGCCGACATTTACCTGAAAAAGACGACCGACGAAGTTTCCGCCGCGTCCGTTCGTTGGCGCGCCGGGAAAGCGCTTACTAGCGCGGCTCGAATTTACGAAGCGCGGGGCGATTACAAAAAGGCGGCTTCCATCGGCGAGAAAGCTCTTGATTATTTGAAGATTGTCACCGAGTATCGTCCGACGGTCGATCGCGTTCCGACGGCGTTGGCTCAACTTGAACTTGGCCAAATTTATGTCGACGGTTTGGACGACGCGGACAAAGGCGCGGGGTATTTTAAGTCGGCGAACGAACTTTTTGAACAGATTCAGCCGGACGTCCGCGCGCGCGACGCGGCGTTGATCGGCGCCCCGCTTGCTTCCGCTTCCGCCGCGTGCTGGAAGAAAGGGAAAAAGGAAGACGGACTCAAAATGCTCCAAACGGCGGTCGCTTTCCTTGAAAAAGCGCATGAAGGCGGATTTGTTAAAGACGCCGACCTTTGGAAGCCTTACTCAAACTTGTCGACCATGTACAAGGGCGCCAAAGACGCGAAGAACGCCGCTAAATACAAGAAATTGGCCGATCTTTACGCCCCCGCCGATAATTGAGCGTTTGATTGCCTAGTTTTAAGGAAGCCGCGTTTCGGTCTTGGGTTCGGAA
>CAMZEO010000058.1 GCA_947305735.1 uncultured Planctomycetales bacterium
ACGTCGATGTCCTCTCCGAAAACTGCGAGCGTATTGTGATCTTTAATCGAAATGGGCGTGCCCGTAAACGCGACGTATGTCGCGTTCGGCAAACTGTTGCGCGCGAGTCGCGCCGCGCCGACGACTCTTCGATACTCGAAAGACCCGTCGTCGTTGACGTAGCGCATATTCCTCTCCTGAAGTCCATACTGGCTCCGGTGCGCTTCGTCCGCCAAGACGACGATATTACGGCGTTCAGACAAGGACGCGTCGTATTCGTCGAATTTCTGCATTGTCGAAAAGATTATGCCGCCCGCTTTGCGTTTGTCGAGCAATTCGCGCAAATGCTCCCGAGACCGCGCCTGAACCGGCGACTGACGTAAAAAATCTCTGCAACGGCAGAACTGCCCGTAAAGCTGATCGTCAAGGTCGTTGCGGTCGGTCAAAACGACGATCGTCGGATTGTTAAGTCGACGCTGAATCCCGCGCGCGAAAAAGACCATGGACAACGATTTGCCGCTCCCCTGCGTATGCCAGAACACGCCGCCGCGTCCGTCCGTTTGAGACGCTTGCACAACGCGATCAAGAGCCTTGTTGACCGCAAAATACTGATGATACCCCGCGAGAATCTTGAAAGGTTTTTGAACGTCTTCGTTAAAGCAGATAAAGTTTTTCAGCAGATCAAGGAATCGGCGTTTATCGAAGATTCCCTCGAAGAAAACGACGTAACTCCCGCAGATCGAGTCGATTTTCTTGCCGTCGATCGATTTCCATTGCATATACCGATCTTCGCCCGACGAGATCGTGCCCGCCTTGGAAACCGCCATGTCGCTCATGACGCATATCTGATTGTAGACGAAGAGTTCCGATATGTCGCTCATATAGTTCCGAAGCTGACGGAACGCCTCGGACTCGTCGGTATTTTCACGCGACGGCGATTTAAGTTCGAAGATTGCGACGGGGAGTCCGTTGAGCAGAACGATAACGTCCGGACGTTTTTCGACCTTCTTTTCAACATACGTCCACTGATTGACGACGACAAATTCATTTTTAGCAGGATTGTCGTAATCGACAAGGCGAACGAGATCGGAACGCGTTTCGCCGCCGCAGTTAAACGAGACGGGAACGCCGTTTTGCAGATAGTCGGTAAAACGCTGATTACGTTGCAGAAGGTCTCCGTCGTCGATATGCGTGATATGAAAGAACGCGTCGTCAAGCGCGGCTTCCGGCAGACCGGGATTCAAACGCGAAAGCGCGTCCCGAACGCTCGGCTCGTAGTACGGGCGTTCGTAGTCGCGCTCAACTTCGGGTCCGTATCGCCGATCGTAGCCAAGGCGGTCGGCGAACAGTTCAAGTACCGCTTCTTCGTAGGTCTCTTCGTTAATGGTCATGGCGTTGGGGACTGATTGTCAGGGACGGGGGTAATCGGTTCCGTTCGCCGTATTTTAGCATGAATTGCGGGATAGCTCCAGCTATTTTTTAAATTTTAAACATCCCTGTTTTTCGGCGTCGTTTTCAGAACAGCTGGATTGCGTTCCGTATTGCGGAGTAGTTTCGCGCGATCAAACCTCGTCGCCGCGCGACCGGATCGTCCTTGCCTTTTAGCAAGACGCGCCATACCGTGAAAGAGGGACTTTTTCGCGGTTTTTTCTCTGGAATCGCGAAAACGCGACGCGCGCGGAGTTCGGCGGGGGACTAAAGAAGGTTCGAGTTTTCGCGATCGCGGTCGGAAGTTTTTCGCGTTTTTGTCGACGCTTGACGTCGAATCGCTTCGGTTCTTTTTTGTCGGCCGTTGTTCGTCGGGGCCGTTTCGCGCGCCGCTTTTGCCGTCGCGTCGTTCTCGCGGGTCGCTTTGAAGCGCGGGCTCGACTTTGGCGTCGCGGCGACGGTTTTCTTTCCGCGTTCTTTCCTTTTTCCCGGCGGCGTTATTCGAATTCTAACATTCCAAACGCCCTTTCTCCGGCGTCGGAATTCTCGACGTTCCAACATTCTATTCCGGCGCCCGGCGCGATTCGTCTTACGGCGATTCGCCAGACGTCGTTTGGCTCCGGCGGTCGTTCGGCCATTTCGGCGAGCGGAAGGGCGGCTTCGATCGTCCATGCGGCGTTCGTTTCCGAGCTTGCGACGAAGATTTCCGGATTCCACGTCGGATCGCCCCAGCTGGAATCGAACGCCCAGCCTCGACGGTCGAAGACGAATTGATGCGCGGTCGCGTAATCTCCGTCGAGATCAAGGAGGATTTCGACCCTGTCCTGTCGGGACAGGTCGGCGTCGCGCTCGCGTTTGGATCCTTCGTTTTCAGCCGCGGCGTCGAGCGCGTCGGCAAGACCGTTTTTCGAGTCGCCTTCACGATTGGGATCGTCGACTCCGAGCGTTTTTTGACACGTCAGCCCGACGTACAAATACTCCGAATCGCGCGCGAGCATGAGGCTCGTTCCAAGCCGCCTGGAAAACGCCCTGTTCTTTTGACGCCAATTCTTCGCGTTTTTTTCGGCGAGAGTCGGTTCCCTCGCGGGGGGCGCTTCCTGAAAAGGGGTCGAGAGATCGACGGCTCGAGAAGAATCCCAGACGTCGGGCTCGAACGTCCCGTCCAAATACGGTTTTTGCAAAATCCTGCGGCAGGTCATCCTTCCCAGAGGACAGTATTGACGATCCGTTGAAACCAGGTCGTTCTCCGGCGCGCGAAGCCAGTATTCCGCGGCGGCGCGAACGCCCCAAACGTCGGCTTGAGACGCTTGAGAACGCGTCAGGTAGAACTTCATCGCTCCGGCGAGGTCGCCGAGCTTTACCTGCGCGACCGCGAGAGGAAAGCGTATTTCCGGCGACATGAACGTCTCCGGCGCGACGTCGCGAAGCGTTTCGGCAAGGTTGCGCGCGTTGATCAGGCGGTCGTTCCAGTTCTCGTTGAGCGTCGTTTCGCCTTGAAGTCGAGCGCGACGCGTCGGTTCCGTTCCGGAGTAGTATTGGGCGAGCCACGCGAACGCTTCCGCGCTTTTCGGACGATCCGGAAGTTCGCGCGCGACGAGCGAATACGCTTCTTCAGCCGCCGAAAGAGCCCCTTGCTCGGCAAACCGTTTGCCGACCGTTTGGAGATATTCGACGGCAAAATCCGGATCGACGCCCCGAATGTTACCGCGAAGTTGCGCGAGCAGGACGTCGGCGCTTTTGTCTTGGGCGCCGCTCTTTCGCGTTAAGGCGTCGCCGATTCCCAGCTTCCGACGCCGCTCTCCCGCGCGCGCCAAAAGCGAGTCGGTCAAATCGGCAAGCTCGATCTGTCTGGCGCGCCGCGCGTCGCAACCGTAGGGCAGGTCGAAGCCGTCGAAGAACGTCTTGTCGGCGAATTTGGTCGGAACCGTGCAGAAAAGCGTCTGGAAATTCGTCGCGTCTTTTACTTCCGAAGAGCCCGATATGAGAGAGCGCGCGTTCGCGGCGATTTCCGCGATCGGACGCCCAAGCGACGCGCAAAAGAAATCGGAGTCGATCGAGAGATTGCCCTGGTTCTTTCCCCGACACAGCGCGCGCGCCTTTTTGACGGACCATGGCTCCAGCCGACACGCGACCAGATGTTCGGGAAACGACGTCGGATCGGCGGCGTTTTTGACGGCGGCGGGCAATTCTCTGAGCAGGAGTTCCTGAAACGCGTCGCGCGGACGGTCGTCGAGCGTCGCGGAATTGGCGGCCAGCGCCCCGACGAGCGCGCGCGTTCCGCGAGCCGTGGTTAGATCGATGGAATCGGGGAGTCGACCGACGTTCGTCGCGTCGTCGTCGAGGATTGAGTCGGCGGTCATAAGAACGCTGGGACGCCACGTTCGCAGGAGTCTGACGAGCCGCTCCCGAAGGCGCGCGAGACCGTTTCCGTCGTTTTCCGCGTCGAATCGCTCGAGAATCTGCTCGATTGAATCGCGTCGCGCGGAAGGATTGAGCATGAAAAGACTCTCCTGCGTCATTCCCAACGCGCCCGATTCGACGAGCGCTTCGTTGAATCGATCCGCGAAAGGTATTTCCGAAGCGGTTCCCTCCTTGTCCGACTCTCTGGCGACGAGCGCTATATGCGTGAGAAATCCGCCGTCGCCCGCGAGTTGAACGAGAGCCTCGATCGGAACGTCGTCGGCGCGACCGAAAACGCCGAGCAGAGCCGCGCGCGAGCCGCCGGAACGTTGCGAACGCCAGGTCTTGCCTCCGTCGTTAGTGGCGACGATCACGCCCAGATCGCCGACCGCCCATCCCCTGTCGCGGTCGACGAACGCGACTTTTCGCAACGGGGTCGTCACTCCGGTCGGCGCGGCGTTCCAGACGTTTCCGCCGTCGTCGGAATAGAAAAACAGGGAGCCGGGCGTTCCCACGACCCCCACGAAACCGTCGCGCGCGACGACTCCCGAAAGATCGAAGTAATTTTGCGAATCGTTTGGAAATCCGCCCGGCGCCGGACTCCAGTTTTCGCCGAAGTCGGACGAAACGAGCGTCAGTCCCTGGTCGCCGACGATCCACGCGCGCGCGGCGGATCCGTCGTAAGCGACGTCCCTGGCGCGGCGCGTTCCGAGCGCGATGGGATTTCGTTCGGCGAGCGCGCCTTCGACGCTCTGGATCGCGCCTTCGGTCGTCGTCCCGATTCCAATTTGTTCGATCGGATCAAACAGAATCGCGCGCCAGCCGTCGCGTTTGTTCCCTTCGACGCGGATCCATTCGAGCCCCGTGTCCGCGCTGAAAAAAAGACCGGAAGGATAAAGATCCGAGGAGTCGCCCGCGATCCATGCGTTTTTTTCGTCGACGATTTTCACGTCGCGCAAAAGCGGAAACGCCGCCGTTTCAATTTCGTCCCACGTTCGACCTCCGTCGATCGTTCTCAGCACGACGCCCCGACCCGCCCCCGACGTCGGAAGAACGCGTCCGCCGACCGCGAGTCCGTAGTTTTCGTCCAAAAACGAGACGGCGAACAAATTCGCGTCCGAGGGGGTTTCCGCGAGCGTCCACGAGTCTCCGCCGTCGTCCGTTCTCCAGACGACGCCGCGGTCGCCGACCGCCCATCCGCGCGTCGAGGAGACGAAACAGACGTCGTTCAGGCGCGCGTCGTTCTTCTGTTCCGGGAAATTCCGATACGACGGGAGTTCCGGCGCGAAAAACGCTTCCTCGGTCGCTCTCGGCGAATCGTCGGCTTCGCGCGAATATCGCGCGTCGTCGTCTTGCGGCGCGCCCGAGGAGTTCGGATCTCCCCCCTGGACGACCGGAGCCCCCGCGTCGACAGAGGCGTCTTCCGCGGAATCCCGTCGTTCGACTCCGCGTTCTTCAAATTGTTCCCGATCTTTTCTCGAAACGTCGAAAAGCGGGGGAAGCTCTTCCTTATCCTCGCCGGTTTGTCCCGATTTCCCGTTTATCGAGTCGTTATTTTTTTCCAGCGCCGCCTCCTTGATTTTTCCTGAAAATAGACGCCAGCCTTGCGCGCGGACGGAACCCGAATCGATCGTCGCGAACGTCGCCGCAAGGAGAAGAACGAACAAGACTGCGAGTGATTTGCGCATTGAATTTGATTTCCGACGTTTGAACCGAGATTGACGACGCCTCGATTTGGCGTTTCGCGGCCGCGTCGCGCCGCGCGCTCGACGCGTCGAAAGTCCGCGACGCGATCGTAGCGAATTTGCGTCAAGACGTCAAGAAAAGAAAAGCGGACGCTCTCGGTCGAGGGCGTCCGTTTAATTCGGTCGTTCGCGCGAAAACGCTTTTAAAGCGCCGCTCCTTGTTCGGAGCCGCGAGCCGCCGACGAGAGCGGCTCTTTCAATCCGGCGATTCAACAGAGGTTCATTGCCCCGGATTCATATCTTGATCGACGGCGTGCAGGTGGTCTTTGTCGATATAGACGATTTCTTGCGCGTCTTTTTTCTGAATGGTGTACGGAATAGGCCAGCCGACGCGAACGTTTTGTTCAAAGTAAACGGTGCATTTCCAGTGAACGTGGTGAACCTGAACGGCTCCGACCATCGGGAAAAATCGCGGCGGGTCGACGTAGTCGGCGACAAGCTCTTTTACAATCTTGACGTCGTTCCGGTAACGCGTTTCAAGGAACGGAACGCCGCCGTTGTTCGGCCTGGCTTTTTCAAGCAGGCGGACGACCTCGTCGTCGGAAGGCGGATCGATTCCCTCGGGAACGCCGTCGACGATTGGAGCGAGCACCGGAACCTGATTATAGCGATCCTGCTCAAACGCCATATCCTCGTAGGCGCCTTGGAAGTACGGACTGACCGGCGCCGGAATGCTAAAAATCCCGAATGTGAACCCGCCGAATCCGATGCATCCGCTCGTAACGGCCGCGACCAGAAGAGTAAGGCACGCGGCGATTCTGAAATTCATTTTTTTCATTTCTAACTTCCTTGACAAATGATTTTCAAGAATGAACAACTTGGGGGCGGCGCCAACGGCGCGCTTACTCGAAGACGCGAACGCTCGATCTCGCGTCGACGAATACCGTCCTGGTTTTAGTTCCTGATCCCGTTTGTTCTCGTCAAGCGCGACGCGTTTAAGCGTCCTTCGCGCGCAACCGACCGAACTTTTCGACGAATATCGCGGGTCTTTCAGGAGCGACGCAGAATAAAACTCCCCGCCAATCCTTGTCTAAAATGCTTCGACGCGCTCGCGTCGAAACCGTCGTTGGCATATGTATCGAACGACGACGCTTTAAAACTTGCGCCTTTTTCGAAAATAAAGCCAATATGAACGCAATTGCGCCTTAGTTCCTCGCTAATTTTTCGCGGAGGCGATCCGGACGCGCCTGCGGGAAGTTCCCGTCGGGAGCTTCCAAAGCCCCCTTGGGATTCCTTGCCGTATTATCGGAACCCGCGCGCTTTGAAGTTCACATTTTTTGGCTTTTTTTTCTTTTAGAGCGCGTCTCGTCCGGTCGCTTCGACGTCGGAATGTGGAAAACGCCTTCTGGAAACGTCGTCTTTTGGAGATCGAACCCCTCCGTCGTTCCCGTTCGCGAAGCGCGTCGGCGACTTCGAGGTTTTATCGCCGCGCGACGATCGGGCCTTCGAGTTTGCCGCGACCGATCGGACGTCTGAAAAACGCGCCGCCGCGACCGACGGAAAACGAATACCCCTTTTTGTCGACTGGAACCGGTTTATGAGGTCGCGCGAATCATTTCCTTAAGAGATAATGGAATCCTTGAGAGATAATGGGAGAGTCCAAAACTTTGTTTAAGCGTCGCTCCGAATAAAACGACTTTGAGCGCGACGCCGGAAAAAGGAATCTTTTGAACGAAGAATCGTTGAAAAAATTGCCGAAAACAGCGCTTGCGAAACCCCTTGCGGGACGATAAACGTTTCTAAAACGCGACGACTGACTTCGCGGGATCGCCTCCGGGGATTCAGGCTGGCGAACGCGCGAGGTTTCGACTTCTCGAATTCGTAGAAATCGCGTAAAACAGTTATAATTGTCGCAACCGTGTTAAAACATTAACTTCTTTTTTTCAAACCTGCTGCTTATAAGAGTAAAATTGTTATAAAGCAATAATTTAGGGTTGTGCCGGAATGATTGATTATAACGCGAGACTTTTGGTTTGAAGTTGTTTTTTTAAGGCGAAAAGTTGTTGAAGCGCAAACGACCTCAAATTATACTGGACTCCGCTTGTCGCGAAACTTTTTGCGCTCGTTTTCCGCTCCGTTTTCGGGGCGGAGACGCGATAAGATGAGCAGTTTAAGGGAATCGAGAAAAATAAAAATTTTGGTTAAACAGTTGTCGATTCCCTGCCGATACAAGACGAATAAGAACTATTGTGGGTGAAAACCCGACAAACAATTACTTAATTAAGGAGTTTGTTACTAATGAAGAGAATGATTGTCTCTTTCGTCGCCGTCCTGGCGGTTGCCGCTTCCAGCGTCTTCGCTCAAGACTGCGCGCCTTGCGCGCCGGCCGCTTGCGCGCCGGTCGCTCCGTCCTGCGCTCCCGCGCCGACGTGCGCGCCGACTTGCGGTCCCGCGATTTGCGTTCCTTGCATTAATCCTTGCGCCGCGTTCAAAGATTTCGCTTGCAGAAGTTTCTGCGCCGCGAAAAACGCGAAAGCCGCGTTCTGCGCTCGTCTTGCCGCGTGCAAGCCTTGCGTTTGCGTCGCTCCTTGCGGTCCCGCTCCTTGCGGTCCTGCGGAATGCGGTCCCGCCGATTGCGGTCCGGCTCCGGCGCCCTGCCAACCCGCCGCTTGCGATCCGGCTCCGGCTCCTTGCGCTCCGACTGCGGATTGCGGTCCGACCTGCGAAATCGCCGCTCCTTGCAAGGCCTGCTGCTGCTTCAAGCCCTTCCAGGGGCTGAAAGCTCGTTTCGCTCGCCCCTGCTTCGCCGCGTGCGCTCCCTGCGCTCCGGCCGCTTGCGGTCCTGCGGAATGCGCTCCGGCTCCTTGCGCTCCGGCCGCTTGCGCTCCCGTCGCCCCGGCTTGCAACTGAGCTTTAGTTCTTACCGGTTTTGAAAACTGATTCAATCGATTGTTTTCAGACTAACGTAAAAGACCGCGAGACGCGCGACGCGACTCGCGGTCTTTTTCGCTTTTAGTCGTTTTTAGTCGTTTTTAGTCGTTTTTAGTCGTTTTTAGTCGTTTTGAATCGTCGCGTCGTCGCGTTCTCGTTGAACGGCGGCGGCTTGGCGTATTCTTAGAACGGTCTTAATCAAATCCGCGACCTGGTTGATCGGGATCATATTCGGTCCGTCGGAAGGCGATTGTTCCGGATCAAAATGCGTTTCCAGGAAAAGCGCGTCGATCCCGACCGCGGCGGCGGCGCGCGCGAGCGGCGCGACGTATTCTCTGTTCCCCGCGGTAACGCCGGCGCCCGCGCTCGGTTGTTGGACGCTGTGGGTCGCGTCGAAGACGACGGGAACGCCGAAGCTTCGCATGACGACGAGCGAGCGAAAATCGTTGACCAAGGCTCCGTATCCGAAGAACGTTCCTCTTTCTCCCAAAAGGATATTGGGATTTCCGGACGCGAGGATTTTTTCGACGACGTGCTTCATATCCTGGGGAGCCATGAATTGCCCTTTTTTCACGTGAACGGGCTTGCCCGTTTTCGCGGCGGCGACGAGCAGATCGGTCTGCCTTGCGAGGAACGCTGGTATTTGAATTAAGTCGACGACGTTCGCGACCCTTTCCACCTGGACGGTTTCATGAACGTCGGTTGTGACGCAGAGCCCCGTTTTTTCCCGTATTTCCGCGAGTATTTCGAGTCCGGCGTCAATGCCGGGACCGCGTTGGGTTTGGATGCTGGTGCGATTTGCTTTGTCGAACGAACCTTTGAAGACAAGTTGAACGCGATACTCCTCTTTGGCGAGTTCTTCGACGATCTCTTTTAGTTTGATCGCGATATCCGGCGACGTTTCGCGTTCAAGCGCGCAAGGTCCCGCGATTAGCAACAAATCTTGCCCGACGCCGCACCGACAAGTTCCAATTGAGACGGGATTGTTTGGACTCATCTTAATCTTCCTTTATTTTTTCCGTTAAGGAACGTTTGTTTCAATCGACGTCGATAATAAAGAATGCGGATCAAAAATTCAAGAGAGAATCCGTTTTCCAAAGAGTCCCTCGCCGCCGCGACATTGACGCGAACGGGTTGGTCGATACAATGGAACAGGCGCCGCCGGAGTTCCTTCGATTCGCTCGGGCGTCGCGCCGTTTTTTGGGGATCGATGAAAGCGCTGAATACAATGAACAACACAGATCGAAAAAAAAACCGAGTTTTTCTGATCGTTTCGACGTTTGCGCTCGTTTGGATCGTTACGGCGTGCGTTCCTCGAGACCGTCAAAAAGGCGAGTCTTCAAACGCCGATTCGATTGTTTCCGCGACGGCGCCCCGACCCGTCAGGGCGTTCGTTATTCCGGACGGTTCCAACGTGGAGACGAGGACGTTTCCCGTCTTTGTCAAAGGGGGAGAAACCGCGAAATTATCGTTTAGGGTTCCCGGGCGTCTCGTCGAGTTTAACGCGACCGTCGGCGCTCGTTTTAACGAGGGCGATCTTGTCGCCGCGTTGGATCCTCGCGACTATCAGCTTGCCGTCGAGCGCGTCGGCAAGGCGATTGAGGAAGCGAAGGCGGGATTAAGCGCGATGGAGAAGGGGGCTCGTTCCGAAGACGTCGCGACGCTCGAAGCCGCGCTCGAAGCGGCGAAGACTCAGCTTGAAACCGCGAAACGTCAAATGGAGCGCATGGACAATCTTTTCAAAGACGGCGTCGCGTCCGAAGCGCAACGCGACCTTGCGAAGACGGCCTACGAAACGGCGGTCGCCGCCGAACTTGCGGCGGAAAAAAATCTTGAAAAGGCGAACAAAGGCTCGCGCGACGAAGAAATCGAGATGGCGAAGGCGAAAATCGCGGGGCTTGAAGTCGATCTTGAACTCGCGCGAAACAAACTTTCCGACTCGCGTCTTACGGCTCCGTTTTCCGGCGTGGTTTCCGAAAAGTTTTTCGACAATCACGAAACGGTCGTTCCCGGCGTCGCGATTTTGACGCTCGTCGACGACGGCTCCTTTGAGGGCGAATTGAGCGTTTCCGAGGAATTTGTCGCGCGTCAAGGAGACGTCGAATCGATCGAATGCGCGTTCGAAGCGTTGCCCGGCAAAATCTTTCCGGCGTCGGTCAAGCAAACGTCGTCGTCGGTGCAAAAAGGGAATCGTTCTTATTTGGCGACTCTGACGATCGACGCGAAGCCCGAGGACGGCTTGCTTATCGGCATGGTCGGCGTCGCGACGATGCGTCTGCGCGATTCCGACGATTTTGTCATGATACCCGCGTCGGCTCTCGTCGCCGATCCGTCCCGGACGATTGAAGAAGAGACTGGCTCCTATTCGCCGGACTCGTCGGTCTGGACGATCGATCCCGAGACGGAAACGGTCGTTCGACGCGCCGTGAAAGTCGGAGTCTTCGTCAACGATCAGGTTCAAATCCTCGAAGGTCTTTCCGGAGGCGAACGGATTATTGCCGCAGGCGCCCGTTTCTTGACGGACGGTCAAAAAGTTCAGATTGCCGCCGAATGATTCTCCGCGCGGAGATCGGACTTTGAAAAAGAATGCGTTGTCATTGAGAAACGAGTGGAGATATGTTGCCTCATTATGCGATTAATCATCGCGTCGTCGTGAGTTTTTGCGTCTTTCTAATCGTCGTCGGCGGCGCTTGGTCCTATCTTACGCTTGGTCGTCTGGAAGATCCCGAGTTCGCGGTTAAGACCGCCGTCGTCGTCACCTTGTGTCCCGGCGCGTCGGCGGAGGAGATCGAAGAGCGCGTCACAAACGTCGTTGAACGCGCGGCTCAACAGATTAAGAATCTTAAAGACGTTCGTTCGATATCCAAACCGGGCATGTCCCTGGTTTTCGTCGATCTTCAGGAAAGCGTTCGTCGGGACAAGATGCCGGAGATTTGGCAGGATCTTCGCAATAAAATGGCGCTCGTGAAGACGCGGCTTCCTCTCGAAGCGCTCCCGCCGATCGTCAACGACGACTTCGGCGACGTCTACGGCTGCGTCTTCGCGCTGACCGCGGACGGATTCACCAACGCCGAACTCATCGATCGCGCGCGCGAATTGCAAAAAGAGCTGCTGCTCGTCGATCAGGTGCGCCGCGTCGAACTTTGGGGTCTTCCCGACGAACGAATCGAGGTGGAAATTTCCCGCGCGCGCATGGCCGAGCTTAACATTAAGCCAGTCCAGATTTTACTCGCGCTTCAAACGCAAAATCTGACGTCCGATTCCGGTAATTTAAAAATCGACGGAACGAAAATTCGCGTTTCTCCGACGGGTAAATTCGAGTCGCTTGAGGAAATTGAAAATCTGTTGATTCCCGACGGCGTTGAAGCGGCTCTTGCGAGCGTCTCGACCGAATACGCGCGCGACACGCCCCTCGAAGGACTTGCGTCGCGTCTTGACGAAATCCGCGGCGAAGGAACGCGACAAATTCGCCTGAAGGACGTCGCGAACGTTCGCCGCGTCGCCAACGACGAACCGACGCAAATAATGCGAATCAACGGCGTTCGAGCCGTCGGACTCGCGCTGTCGCCCGTCCCGAACGGAAACGTGTTGAAAATGGGCGAAGAAGTGCGCGCGACGATCGATCGCGCTCTGGCGAGCTTTCCGATCGGGTTTGAAATCACCGACGTGAGCTATCAGCCGGACAGCGTTAACGTCTCAATCCGAGCGTTTACGAAAAACCTGTACGAAGCGATCGTTATCGTTACGATCGTCGTCATGTTGGCGATGGGCTGGAAGAGCGGAATCCTCATCACGAGCAGTTTGCTCCTCGTCATTCTCGGGACGTTCTGCGTCCTGAAGGGATTGGGCGTCGACTTGCAGCGCACGTCGCTCGGCGCTCTGATCGTCGCGCTTGGAATCCTGGTCGACGACGCGGTCGTCGTCGGGGACCTGATTCTCGTGCGCATGCAGCGCGGCATGGAACGCAAAGAGGCGTGCGTCGACGGAACGCGCCGCGCCGCCTGGCAGTTGCTCGGCGCGACGATCGTCGGGGCGCTCGCGTTCTGGCCGATTTATCTTTCGCCGAACATGACGGGCGAATACGCGGGCTCTCTTTTTATCGTCGTCGGCTCGTCGCTGATCATCAGCTGGTTCGTCGCGATGCTCCAGACTCCGGTCGTCTACTATTTGTTTGTGAAAATCAAGCCGAATAAGGACAAAAAAGACCCGCACGGCGGCCCCGTCTATCGTTTCTATCGAAGCACGCTGGAGCTGGCTCTGCATAGTCGAACGCTGACGCTTGTCGCGTTGGGTTGCGCTCTTTACGCAGCCGTTCTGGGGTTTCAGCGAATACCTCAGATCTTCTTCCCGCGCGCGCAGCGAACGCAGTTCATGATCGATTTCTGGGAGCCGGAAGGAACTTCAATTAAGAAGGTCGCGGCGGATCTTCGCAAAGTGGAGGATTATCTTGTCGCGCGGGAAGGCGTGAAGAACGTCGCGAGCTTTATTGGCGCGGGTCCGCCGCGGTTCTATTTGCCTTACGAGCCCGAGGTCGCCAATTCGAGCTACGCTCAACTGGTGGTGAACGTCGATTCGCTCGACAGCATTTCCGAGTTGATCGATCCCGTCGAAGAATGGCTCGTCGCGAATTGTCCGGAAGCGGAAGTTCGCGCTCAACGATTTGCCATGGGACCGACGACGAAATCGGAGGTCGAAGCGCGATTCAGCGGTCCCGATCCGAAGGTTCTTCGCCGACTCGCCGACGAGGCGAAAGAGCTGTTGCGCCGGGATCCCGACGCGAAATTCGTTCGCGACGACTGGCGGCAATTGGTTCCGACGTGGGCGCCCGACTATTCGCAACCGAAAGGTCGTCAGGCGCTTGTGTCGCGCAGTCAGGCTCTCTTCGCGCTCCGTTGGGCGACGCGCGGGATACCGTGCGGCTCGTTCGCCGACGGCGAAGAGAATCTACCGATTATTTTGCGCGCCGCCGAAGAAGACAGGAACAATTCGGAGGTGTTGAAGAATTTACCCGTCTGGGGCATGGGGCTCAAGAGCGTTCCGTTGTCGCAGGTTTCCGACGCGGTCGGCGTTCGTTGGGAAAACGGGGTCGTCGCGCGGCGCGACCGCATACGAACGATCACCGTCGGGGTCGACCCGATTCGCGGCAACTGGTCGGATCTTCTCGCCCGCGTCAAGCCGACGCTCGAAAGCATTGAGCTACCTCCCGGTTATAAGCTCGAATGGGGCGGTCAGTACGAGCGTTCGAACGACGCGACCTCCGCGCTCGCCGCGCAGATTCCGATCGCGTTGGTGCTGATGGCGATTATCGTCGTGGCGCTCTTTAACGGCTTGCGTCAGATGTTCATTATCATTATGACGTTCCCGTTGGCGGCGATTGGCATCACCGTCGGCATGATCCTGTTGGACAAGCCGTTTGGATTCATGGCGCTCGTCGGCGCGATGAGTCTGCTCGGCATGATGGTGCGCAACGGCGTCGTGCTCATGGACCAGATTGACGAAGAACTTAAAAAAGGCGACGCGCCCTACAACGCGATCGTCGACGCGTCGGTCGAGAGAATGCGGCCCGTGTCCGTCGCCGCGCTAACGGTTATCGTCGGCATGATCCCGTTGCTTAAGGATCCGCTCTTCGACTCGATGGCGACCGCGATTATGTTCGGTCTGATCTTCGCCACGGCGCTCACGTTGTACGTCGTGCCGATCTTCTACTCGATCCTGTTCCGTATCAAACCGCCGAAAAAAAGTAAGAAAGCGTAGTCGAATCCGGCGGCGACTCGACGCCTGAGGCGCTGCCTCGACTTTGTTTGCCCCGACCAACTGGATGCCAAGCGCCCCGCTCGCCGTAGCGAGCGGGGCGCTTGGACAATGCGTTGTCAAAATCTACGAACCCGCTTCTTACAGGAAGCGGCTCGATTCTTGTCGCGCCGCGTTGTCTTTGTATTCCTGATCGACGCTGCGCTTGAACGTATATCCAGACCGCAAACTGCGGGTAATCTGTCAAAACGAAGTTTTTGGTTTGTTTTTTTCACTCGTCTAGTGTCAAAAAAGTCTCGCTAAAAATGTATGCTTACCAAAACGTATAGTTTTTCGTAATTCGCAACTCAATCCCCTCCATTGACTCAATTTTACATTACGTGGATTTTTTTGCAAGTAGAGCATACCTTTTTTGACTAAAAAAGCCAAATTTTTCTCCCAAAAAACTGCGTTTTTGGCGTTGCGAAAAACTATACCTTTTGGCAATCGATAACTGACGACTTTTCTCTCCTTTTCGTCAGATTTCAGAACTGATCAAACAGTTTTGAAATGTTGTCATTATACGTTTTAATAACGCAAACTTGTGATGAGATGCTTTCGTTTATGATATGCAATCCAAGTTATTAATCGTGTGTCCTAATTTGGTAAATTAAAAGGCTGTGGGCATACAATGGAAAGTGAAATGTTGCAAATGGCGGACGCCATTCAAGTCGGAAAGTACACCCTCGAGTCTCTTACTACCGGTATGTATTCAGACCCTAAGATTATCTATAGGGAGTATATACAAAATAGTGTGGATGCGCTTGAAAACGCTTCGGCGACAAACCAGATTACTCCCGGCAAAGAACGGATTGAAATTCTTGTAGACGAGGAGAACTCATACATCTCTTTTTCCGATAATGGGACCGGAATTTCAAGCGTAAGGGCAGTTCCGACGCTCATGAATATCGGAAGCTCCACTAAAAGGCACTCTAACAACAGAGGATTCAGAGGTATTGGAAGACTTGGCGGAATGAGCTATTGTGGAAAACTCGTTTTTACAACTTCCGCAGAAAATGAGATTACCAAAACCATAATTGAATTTGATTGTAAGAAACTCCGGCAACTGCTTGTGCCTGGCGCGAATGAAGACATGGATCTTACGACTGTACTCGAAAGCGTGAAAAGCGTCAAACGAGAAGAGGAACGTCGCGATAGGCATTACTTTACTGTCGAAATGTTTGACGTGAGTAATTCTGAACTACTAAACATTGACGTAGCCAAAAATTATATTTCACAAGTTGCTCCCCTGCCGTATAAACCTAGGTTCTTCTATTCTGACAGTATACATGGTTTCTTGAGAGAAAACAATTACGAGGTGGAAGAATTCCCCATATTCGTCGGCGATAGTGTTAATGACATGGAACCCGTTTATAAACCAAATCGCCATAGATATCATGCTGACCGCAATAAGAAGAAAAACGACGAGATTCTATCCCTTCAAACCTTCCGTGTTGAGATTGAGGGCGAGCTATACGCTCTTGGCTGGTATGGCAAAAGTAATTGGTTGGGTTCGCTTTCTGAACATGAAATATCGGGCATTCGTGTCCGCAAAGGCAATATTCTGATCGGCGATAATCGGACTCTCAATTCCATATTCAAAGAATCGAGGTTCAACGGATGGACCCAAGGCGAACTCTTTGTCCTCACGGACAAACTAATCCCTAACGCAAGGCGTGATGATTTCGAACAAAACGAGGCCTATTACAAGTTTATTTCAAGCCTTCAAGACAGTGTAGGATCAGATATTACCAAAATAATCAGAGAAACTTCTGTACTTCGGAACGACACTTCGGCAAAGGTAATTACCGAGATTCAGCAACAAGTTAGCGAGGCTACAAAAACTGTTGCCGAGGGGTTTAACTCGTCCGTTGATAAAAACCGCCTGCTTGACCAACTTGCGATAGCCGAGGAAACCTTAAAAAAAACAAAAGTTCGAGACGATCTCAAACATGTAAAGGAACAATTGCAACATCAACTCTCTGAGACAAAGGAGGATGTTTCTGACAGCAACAACTACAAAATAAATAAAGTCAATACCGGCGTCGATAGACGAAGCAAGAAGATTCTCGCGATAGTGAGTAATATTCTGTCGGAAAAACTCTCTAAACCACTGGTTGACGATATTATCGAAGAAATCGTAACCGTATTAAACGGAAAGAAAATTTGAGATGGAAATATTGCCGTCAGAATATCGGCACATTGATCTTTCAAGAAATGAAAAGATCTTCATACGAAATGTTATGTCCTGCGAGCGTTACGGGTATTTGCTCGTCAAAACCAACCCCGCAATGCTCGAGAATGAGAGCATGCATACTTTGGCGTGTTCCAAAGGCGTATTACACTTAAAATTCTTTGACAATATTGACGTCCCTGAAAGTTTTGGCATCGCTTTTCAAGCGATGGATCTTCTTTATTCTAAGACCGTTGAGATTATTTCGGCGAAACTATTGTCGAACAAAGCTCTTGTCGACGAAGAAGATAAACTACTCTTTCCTGTAAACCTTGTCTATGTTTTCCCGGAATTAAGGCGCGAGGACGTTGTAGGAATAAACAGCGGTAAACTCAACGCTTTTATATCGAATTCTTGTTTATTTAAAGATGATTTGCAAAAAGTTCGAGCGGAATTTGACAGCGTCATTCTTCACTTACTCAGTAACTCGGTCATTTCAACTTCAGGTCAGAGAATGGTAATTGACGACAGTAACATTAATTCCATCTTCCAGCGGATAGCGCCAGAATATGTTACCATCCGAGTGTCAGTTACAAAAGACGAGAAAACAAAAGTCGGGGCAGACGATGAACTTCTGGTTATTACAGAAGACGACGCTGCAGTAAAGGCTTTTCGATTGGACGAGGAACAAATTAATATCGTTAATAAGATAAGCAAGGGCGACCAATTAATTCTTGCATGCGCGGGTTCAGGAAAAAGCGTACTGCTTATTGCAAAATGCTTTAAGGCAGCTAGAATGAACCCAGACAAGCAGTTTCTTATTACTTGCTATAACGCCAATCTTTGCTCCCTTTATTCTTGGTTTATTGATCGCGCTGGTCTCAGAGCTAACAACGTAACCTGTCTTACATTCCACACGTTATGTAAAACTCTTCTGAACCAAAATGGTTTCCATACTCAAAATGCCAAATTTGACAAATGGGTTAACGACGCAATAGCTAGACTTAATGCCGGGCAAATTAAGGAAAGGTATTATGGAGTCTTTATAGATG
>CAMZEO010000059.1 GCA_947305735.1 uncultured Planctomycetales bacterium
GACGGAACATCGACGGGAAAAACAAGAGATTCGCATCGTTGATCTTGGGTTCGTTCGTTGGGAAACGTCATGGAGTCGACCCTCGTTGTCAAACGGTTATTTCGAAGTTTTCCTCGCAAGACCGCGCGGAAGCGACGGCGCGTTTTCTTTCCTGCTCAAAGCGCTCCGTCCTCAATATTGCGGTTCGCCTCTTGGAACCGCGATTATCGAGCGCGAGCGTTGCCTCGGGGCGCTTGATTGTCGCAGGACGCTCCCTTGCGTCGATTACGCGTATCCCAAACGCGTCTCGGCTACGCGAGCGACGCGAGGTTTCACCGTGTGTCCTTACTATCGAGGGCGGGTTCTCGCCAAGCTCCTCAAAAAGAATCGCCATATCGACGCGGACGCAATCATCGCGGCGCGACGCGCGTTGCGCGAAGTCGCGGACGCGTTGAAAAAACGTTCATGGGCTCTCGAAAGAATTCTCCCTGAACAAGTCCTCGTCATGGACGACTGCGGAAACGGGAACAACGCGATGCTCGTCGATTATTCGACCGCGTTCCGATTCGCGGACGTAAGTTTGTTCACGGAAACGTTTGCTTGCAAAAGTTTTCAAGACGTCTCTTTTGATCCTGAACGCTTGCTCGCGCCAAACGCGTTTTATCGGAATGATTTAGATCACCTCTCCACGGAAAGGGCCGTCGAGCGTTTTTTTCAGTCGATTTCGTAACAAAAAAGGCGGTTGAGAGACCGCCTTTTTCTTATCGAAGAACAAAGGAGTCCGTCGTTCAAGAATCCTTCTTTTCTTCACCTCGGCGTTTTTTCTCATTGACCGCCGCTACATACAACATCCGAAGTTCATGAACAACGTTGTTCAACATGGTCGTTTCTTCGGGCGTTCGATTTCCTTCGGTTTTCTCGATGATCATGTCAAGCGTGTCGATAAAATGCGACGCTTGATTGAGCATAAAAGTCGTCTTGCCGGTGATCGGATTGGGAAGCATACCCATCGAAATCATCGCCTGTTGCGCCAACGTCGTTGCAAAAGTCGCAAGAGTCGGCTTGGGAAGCGGAAAATCGCCCAAAGCCTCAAAATCAATCGGAGATTTTACCCCTTCGGCTTCGGCGTCAGTCTCCGCGTCCGACGCGTTGCGTCCGCAACCGCAACCGCATTCCGAACCTTCGTCTCCTTGATCGCGGCAACAACAGCGTTCGGACTTATCGTCTCCATGATCGCGGCAACAACCTTCGTGATCGCCGCAAGGACGTTTCACATCGTCGTCAGTAGAATTCATCAATTATTTCCCTTCGTTATCGCGAACCTTGCTCGTTCGTCTTGCGTATTTTTGCCTTTAATAAAAACGCGGGCGTCTCGTCCGCGCGGCGCCGACCTGACGCTCCCGTCAGATTTTACGCAAATTTAGCGCCAATACAAGCCCCAAGACCTCGCGACGGAATCGAGATAGACGACAAACGTCGTACAGCGTTGACGACCGTTTCTAAAGAATAGGGAGATATTTCGTCAAAACAAAACCTTTCGTCCGATTCATAAGCGCGCGATAACAAACGTCCGACAAAATAGGTCGTTAAACAGGTTTGCGCTTGTCGCGCCGTATCGCGAAAGGCGAAAAAAGCGTTCGACGTTTCCCGACGAATAGCTCGAACCAAGAAGGTCGCCCGCTTGAAAACTTAAAAAAGCGAGTATACTTCATGTCGTTTCGCGAGTCGCTATAGTCGAACTTTCGTTCCGCTATCGAACGCTTGGCTCGCGTTTTACCCGATTCCGTCTGTAAAATGACGACGCGCTCCCGTAAGACGCAAATAGAAAAGAATCCGACGTAAGAACCGTCCGATTCCCAAATAGAAACGCTCCCCCTGGAAGCTTTCGAGCGCGGCGGCGCGTAGAACATAACGTTCGAATTGCTCGAGTGTTCTAATAATGGAAAACAACGACGTCATGCGCGACGCGGCGACTCGAAAAAAGGAACTCCGCGCGGCGATCAAATCGCGTCTGGAAACTTTGACGCGCGACCGCTATCAATGCGCCAACTTACTCTATGATCAACTCAAGCGCGTCGATAGATTCCGCGACGCGAACGTCGTCGGGCTGTACGTCGATTTCAAGTCTGAAGCTCCCACGCGACCGTTTATTCCGCGTCTCTTTGATCCGGACGAACGTCTAAATATCCAAACGGTCGCCGTTCCTTATTGCGTCGGGCTCGAGATGCGTTTTTACAAACTGCTCCGCCCTGAATTCGATCCCGAAACAGGAGAACCGCGTTTCGCCGATCTTAAGCCATTTCCTCCCTTCGGAATCCTTGAACCTTCCGAAGAGCGTCGTCTTGACGAACGTCGATACGTCGCTCCGGAAAAGATCGATTTGCTAATCGCGCCGGGTTTAGGATTTGACGCCGCCGGGCGAAGACTGGGAAGAGGCTCCGGATACTACGATCGCTATATTCCGCTTTTACGACCGGACGCCCTTTTGATCGGATTATGTTTTGACGAACAGTTATTCGACGAAATACCTGCGAATCGTCATGACAAACCCGTCGACGTCGTCGTTACGCCGACGAGAATAATCGCGACTGCGAGACGGCGCGTCGAATCTCAAAAAAAAACGTAAAAAACGCGCCGTTCGACTGTTTTTTTTCTTCTAATCGGCTACAATAACTTGACCCGGTCGTTTGACCGGGCCGTCGTATGTTTTGCGCCCAATTAGCGCCGACGTATATTTTTGATATTACAAGAAAAATCGCGGTTGAGCCGCTGTTACGGAAAGTTGTTCCATGTCTAAACGTTGCCTCCCATGTTTCCTCAGTCTTGCCGCCGCGTTGGCTTGCGGTTCATTTGCCGCCGTCGCGCAGGACGCTCCTAAACAACCCGCCGAACTTTCTTCCCCTCTCCTGATGGACGAAGAACTCGCTCCGAAAAAAGAAGCGCTAAAAATTGATCCCGCGCTTCTCGCGCCCCCGGCTGACGCCTCGGTGGACGAACTCTTCGAATTCGTCGATTCGCTCCAAGAAAAATTCCCGCAACCGACTTCGCAGGAGGAGCTTTATCAAATAGTCGACGCGTTTTCAAAAACTACGATGAAAGTCGCCGACCAAATTCTCGCGATGGAAGATTTGACGGTCGAGCAACGCGAACGAGCCGTTCAATTAAAGGTCGTCAGCTTGACGACGCGCGCCAACGTCGATAAAGACGCCGCGAAAGAATTGGACGCGTTTGTCGACGATAATCTGGCGAAAGCAAAAACCGACGAAGAGCTTCTCAAGGCGTATCAACTCAAACTCCAGGTTCTAGCCGCGTCGGAAGAAAATCCGCTGGAAAAAATCGGCGCGCTCGCCGACGACGCGTTTAAACACGAACAAGAAGAGCTTCAAATATTCGCGATTGAAGTGAAAGCCAACGTGTTCATTAGTTCCGTTCAAAAATCCGGCGAATTCGATCCTTCGATTCTAACCTTCGTCGACGGAGTTATCGGAGACGATAATCGATCGGCGAGAGTTAAAGAGAAGGCGTATGAAATGAAACTCGTCGCTCTGGTCGTCGCCGACGAATTGGAAAAAAGCAAGGAAGACGCCTCGACCGTCAATGAAGAATTCGGCAATCAGGCGGAAGAACTTTTTAACCTGCTTCTTTCCGGAGACTTTTCGATCGATCTTAAAAAGACGGTCTACCAGCTCCGTATTCAAACGCTCATGAACTCGGCCGAACCGAATTCCGAAAAGCTTAACGAAATCGCCGAGGATCTCGCGCTTCAGGAAGACGAAGAGCTTTACGCTCTTGGCGTTTCGGTCAAGGGCGAATTGCTTTTAAGGGCCGCTCAAAAAGACGAAAATGGAAATCAAAATAAAGACGCGATCGACGCGCTCATTAAGTACGCCGATAAAATTGCGGAAGAAGCGAAGGAATCTGATCTTTTAAAAACGCCCGCCGTAGGGCTGAAAGTTCAAGCGTTTCGCCTTCAAGACGACGACTCGGGGCTGGTCGAGTATATCAACAAAGAGCTTGCCGCCAATCCGTCCGACGATCTGAAACGCAATCTTATTGAACTCAAATTCAGACTTGCGGCGACGATGATCAACAAAGACCCCGCCGCGTTTGAACTCTTTAAAGATTTCGTCGCGGAATGCCAAAAAGACGAACAGTACGCCGCCGGCGTCGCCGGAATTTATAGCGCGCGTTTTACAAGCGCTCTGGAACAAATTGAAAAAGACGGCGCCAATCTCGATAAGTTTAACGCGGTTCTCGATCAATTCAAAACTGACCTAACGGCGGCGCCGCGCGCGATCACCGCGTTGCTTATGGCGCGTCAAAGCGTTGACGCCATTGGAAAAGCGAACAATAACGATCGCCTGTTCGACGAAACGTTCGATTCTATTATCGATTTCTGCAAAGTCTCGGATTCGGAAGAACTCAACTCCCTCGCGCAAAATCTTGAAAACTATTTGACGCAAATGCGCGAAGCCCAAAAAGCAGCCGAAAAGGCCGCCGAGGAGACGACGGAAGAAAACGATAAAGACGACGTTAAAAACGAAGTCGATCAAGATTCTGAAACGAAATAATCCGACGATACAAACGCGACTCTTGGGAGTCGTTTCACGTGAAACGCAATTTGGCGCGTTAAAAAAACGCCGTTGGAACAGCGGTTCCGGCGGCGTTTTACTTTTTTAGGGGCAACGTCAACGTAACTACGCGGCTTTTTTCGTTCTCGCTACGAGGTTCTTACTCTCCGCGCCGTCGTCGTTTATTTTTTCCGCGCGAAGTATAAAAGCGTCGGCGTCGGCCTGAACGCCCAGACGTATCCTCGATCCTTTAATATCAACTACGGTAATTCTGATGGAATCGCCCACATAAACGCTCTCGCCGTTTCTTCTGGAAACAACAAGCATCTTTTCGCTCCTTTCCTCGATTCGCGTCAATTCCTTCGACGCGGCGCTTACCATAATAATCAAACGCGATTCTACGCGTTTGAGCCGTCAACCGTCTTAAAAAAACGTTCGAGGTATTCTACCGAACTGTTCAACGAACCTTCCAGAAATATCTGCCGATATCTTTCTCCGCTCGAACCATAAAACAGAATTCTGTTCTCTCTCCGTTCCCAAATCGCGGTAAAATCGACCGTCCTTGGTCCATGAACGCAAAACAAAACGCCGCATATCTCGCCGTTGGAATAACGAATCGCGCTTTTTGACTTTGGAAACGCGTCGGTCAATAAATCGTTGTCAACGCAAAGAGTTTCATAAACGTAATCTTGCAATTCCTCTACGGTGCTAATAGAAGAAATTTTCTCGTTTGTCATTATGACGCCGTTTTCTGAAACAACCAAACCGTCGAGTCGTCGCGTTGTCAGCGCGAAATCGTCGACGTTCCGACCTGTCACGTCCAATCAATAAGGGAGGAAGGAATAGAGAACATCAATCGCTGCTGATGGAGGTATCGACTATGAAATTTTCTTTCTTCTTTGAAATCCGATCGAAAAATCCAACCTAAAAGCAATTCAAATACCCAATCATCACAGACGTTATAACCAACTTTTTTTAATATTTCTAATGCGTTCTCCAAAAAACGACCGACGTTTTTCAACCAAAAAAGTTGGCAAACGTCGGTCGCGATCGCATCTGACTAAGATTAAAAGCTCCGCGTTACTCGTCGACTCTCAAACGTCGCGTTAAAATTTCGACTCCGTCTTCTACAACCAACACGTCGTCCTCGATGCGCGCGCCGCCCCACCCCGGAAGATAGATTCCCGGCTCGACGGTTAAAACCATATTGGGCGCGAGAGGCTCATTATGGCGAGGAGACAAACCTCCCGAGTCATGAACGACTCTCCCAATTCCGTGTCCTAACCCGTGCCCAAAGTAATCGCCGTATCCGGCTCGATCGATAACGTCGCGCGCGACCTTGTCAACCTCGTTGCATAAGACGCCGGGTTTCATCGATTCGATCGAAGCGTCATGCGCGTCGCGAACGATTTGGAACACTTCGTTAAACTTGGCGCGATACGAACGGTTCCCGCTTGTGGAGTTCAATCCTTTTTCCGTAAGAAAAGAACGCGTCATATCGGCGACGTAGCCGTTCTTTTTAGCCCCCCAATCGATTAGCAGCATCGACGCGTCGGATATTCTGCCTTGACGCGTGGGGATGGCGTGAGGAAGCGCGGCTCGATCGTCAAAAGCGACAATAGAAGGAAAAGCGACGCCGTCGCCGCCGAGTTTTCGCGTTCGATATTCAAGCTCGTCGCGAATATCGACTTCGGTCGCGTCGGACTCTATCGTTTTTTTGACGTATAGATACGCGTCGATTGTAACGTCGATAGCGTCGCGAATTGCCTTTATCTCGCCTTCGTCTTTAATCTCGCGCAATTTTTCAACGTCTCCGAGACACGGAACAAATTCAACGTCCGGAAAATCGTTCCGCAACGAATTAAACAACGAGACACTTGCCGACGCCGCCTCTATTCCTATTCTTTTCGGTAAAGCGCTCGAAAACGTCTTGTCGGCAATCGCGCGTTTCAACAATCCAATTGTCGTCTGACCGCTGAAACGTATCAAAGCGCCTACGTCGGGGGCCTCCTCTTTAATCTGTTCTTCAAAACGCGAGTCGCTAAGAAGGCACGCGCCGACGTCGCCGAACCAAAGGTATGAATCGTCGCCTTGAAAACCCGTGAGGTAAGAAACATTGCATGGATCAACGATCAGATATCCGTCCAAATTGTCTCGTTCCAAAACGGATAAAAACTTGTCGCGACGTAAACTTTCACTTTGTCCCATATAAAAAACCCTTTCTATCGGCTCATAAAAAAACGGAAATCAACGCCGACTCCGCGCCAATTTCCGTTCTGTTTTTCCCGTCAAGCTAAGTCCCAAATCACTTTTTGGTCAGCATTTCCACCACTCTATCGGCGATCGCCTTAACCAGAGCTTCCGTCTGCGGATCTTTTCCAACTTCAACGTTGTTGGCAAGAATCGAATTCGACGCGCAACCGCAGGGCTTTTCATCTTTATCCCCGCGGCGGAACCGAGGCGGATCAAAAGCGCGATGTCCAACGCCGGTCTCTTTCCAACTGTCGCGGAACATATCGTTCGCGCAAAGCTCGCAATTCTCGGCCTGCAAACGAGGATCGTTAATTCCCCACTTTGTTTTAAGCTGCAGAAGAGCCTCCGCTTCGTCTTTGTTGAAGTAGCTCGTCTTGCCCAAGTCATGAGAAATCAAAAGAATGCGACAGTAAGCGTCAAGGAGTTCCGTCAACCAATACGCTTTTTCAACGGTCGGTCCGAGACTCACCGTTCCGTGATTCGCCAGCACGATCACGTCTGATTTATGAATGAACGGAAGCACAGTGTCGGCAAATTCCTGACCGCCAGGAATCGCGTATTTCGCAATAGGAACGTCGCCCATGTAAATGTCTACTTCTGGCAAAACGCATTGAGGAATCGCTTCTCTCGCGACGCCGAACGCCGTCGCATAAGGGGGATGGCAATGGAGAACCGAACGAACTTCGGGGCGTTCTTTCATAATCGTCAAGTGCAGGAAAATTTCGCTCGTGCGTTTGCGAGTTCCCGCTATTTGGTTGCCGTCCATATCGACAATGCAAAGATCTTCCGGTTTCATGAAGCCTTTGCAAATCTGAGTCGGGGTGCATACGACGCGATTGTCGTCGAGACGATAGCTGATATTTCCGTCGTTCGCGGCGGCAAATCCCCGATTGTACAATCTGCGACCAATATCGCAAATCTCGTCTTTAACTTGATGCAAATTAAGCATGCTCAGTTCCTCTTGCTGTTGTTAACCGCAAACAAACGACGTAAAACGACGTCTGTTCCCAAGTTTATCTATGTATGACTTAACGCGACGTCAACGCGCCTTTTATTTTTACGACCCGTTTTTGGAAAACCTTAAACACCCAGGCAAACGCGCAAACTATCTTCGTCGAACGCAAAGCTCCAACGCGACGAGCCGATTTAACCGCTGAAAAACGGAACCCTACTTCGATTGATTTTTTAACGCCGACAACTCCGCCACCGTCGGGGCGTCGACGACAAGCGAGTCAAGTATCGCCCCGCCAAAGGCGTCTACGGGACAATGTTTCTGACCAAACGCGGCGGCGGCCTCGGCGCCCTCGCTAAAAGCAATCCACTCGTCGATCGCGGCCGAACAATAATCAAAAACGACCAGCTCGTTTCCCCACTTGCGAGGAAACTCGGGATTGAGCAAACGATCGGCGGCGGTCTCCGCGCGCGACAAATCGTCTTGCCCTTGTTCTTTTTCGCAAATTTCTCTCGCCGCTTCGGTGGGAACAGGTTCCGCAATATCGTCAAACGTCAGCGGTAAAACAATTTTAAGTTGAGCGCCCGCCAACGATTCGTGAGCTCTACTAAGCACGACTTTGCCGATCACTTGACCTACGCGCATTTCTTCTCCCCCCTCCCTTCGCGCTTGAACAAGCAAGTTATTGACGCAAAAAACAATCGACAATTCTCCGAAACTGGTAGACCCCGACGTCGTTCGGATCAATAATCGCGACGTTGGCGTTCGCCGCCGAAAAATCTCGTTTCGCTTGCTCAAACGAGAAGGCGACCGCAGCGCGAACACCAGAGAATCGATTTGCCCATATCGAACCAATCGCCGCGTCATGCGTCGCCAAAACCGCCTTTAATTCTTTGTCTTGTTTAAGCTCCTCAGCAATTCGACCAGTCGTTTCCTTCAAACAATCCAAACGAACTTCCATCGTTTCCGCGTTGCGCGCAAGGTACTCGCGAACCGACGTCGGAAAACGTTCCGATTCCGGAAGATGAGTCGCTATTAAAACGCGCGGAACCGTCGACGACGTTAAAGCGCTCCTGGTTTCTCGCGCGATCCGAGTCGGCGTTGTTTCACGTGAAACGTTTGACGCGGAGGTCGAAACGACAGGGGCGCGCGTTTCGATAATCAACTCGATTCCCAACCTCTTCAACTCGTCTCTTGCGGAAGGAGTAATAACCGCGTCCGGCTTAATCGACCAGCGTTTTGAATCAACGCTTGACGCTAAACGACGAACGACGTCAAGAACGATCGCTTGTTCGGAAACTAAAAAAAACGGATCGGCTTCCACTACCGACTCCAATTCTTTTCGCGCGGATTCCTTCGCATGAAGCAAACTGAAATCGTGACTCAACGCCGCGCTTGCTTTTCCAGCCGTCGGCGCAGAAGAGCTTCCGCGCAAGTCGGCCATAATCTTGCCGACAAGCTCGTCAATGTCCACGTTCAATCGATTCATTCTTCTTCCAAATCGCTCGTCTTCTTCGCCGAATCAACAATTCCAACCACGCCCCACCGAGCCGGGGTTAATCTCGTTCCGATAATTTCCCTTCCGGTATACGAACCGTCGCTCGTGACAACAACCAGGTCGCCGACGCCGGCGCCTAGTTTATCGTACACGATCATAGGATCTCCTTGCGGAGAGTGATCCAAGTTCGACACAGGAACGGCCACCAGCATTTTTTGTCCCGAGAGGGATTCATGTTTAACGACCGACGTCGCGTGTCCGATTATTCGCGCCTGATTCATTATCGTCTGTAAAACAAGGAAAAAGTAAACTAGCGTCCGCGTCATTCGTCGTCGAATTTTATATCGTCGGCAAATATTGGTTCTTTTGGAACCGCGTTCTCCGTCGTTTCTCTCTCAAGGCGATTCGTCGCGTCCGTCTCCCCTCCTCTTTCGCCGTATCCTCCGCTAAGACTCCTTTCGCGACGACGATGATGATGATGACGCGAACGACCGGAATCGCTCGCTCGAGAACCGTCCGTCCCCGAAAGACGACCTCGTTTCATGAGTTCCGAGCGTCTTAAATCCGCCGCTTCGAATAATCGCAAACGTTTGCAGATTCTATAGTCGGCAAACGCGAAACACGCGAAAGTTACGTATAGTAAAATTACCAGGTCTAAACGAACAAACAACTTGTAACAAATCGCAAAAACGCACCCCAAAACAAACAACCAGGGAAGAACGAAACTCTTACCTTCCGTCTGTTTCGTTTTCAACATAGTTCTTACGGAAAAAGGCCAATTAATGCCAAAGCAAATAATCATGCCTATTTCGCACCAACTCATTTGATGAAACGTTTCCCAAAACAAATCCCATCTAAAATTGTGTATATTCATGGGGTATGAGTTTACCTCGGCGCGTTCCAGGCAACGTACGACGCAATTTATAAAACGCCGTATTCCAGCGTTTTACAAAAAATTGACAAAAAGAAAACGGGGCGACAAACGCCAAACTGAGCCGACTTCCGTCGCCCGATTCCGCTAATTATTTGCCAAGGATATGAAGGCTTTCCACCATTGCGCAACGTCTGCTGCGCGTGAAGGTCAACGGACGGGTAATGCCTTCGCCCGTCGGACCGGCGATAGAATATGAACCGTAACCTTCTCCGCCGCCGCCATTTCCGGCGGTGCTCGGACCGTTTTTAACAAAAATGGTCGTATTAAGCAATTTACCCATTTTTGTCATATTAACAACATTATTGGAATGGATCATCGCGGTGTGATGGAAACCATGCTCCATTTCATACGCGCGTTGAATTGCCTGATCGACGTCTTTGCAACGCACGAAAGGTAAGAACGGCATCATCTGTTCGACGGGAACGAACGGATTTTCATATTCCGTTTCGCCAAAGAGCATTTCAACGTCCGAAGCGACGCTCTTTCCAATACCGGCGGCGAGAACGGAGGCGTCTTTGCCCAGGAATTCCCTGCTCGGCGCGTCATGGCGAGACTCCCCTTCTCCCACTTTAATAATTCCTTTTTGCGTCATAGCGGACGTCTCGGCGGCGTTCAAACGAACGGCTCCCGCGCGCTCCATAGCGTCCATCATTTTGTCGAACACGGATTCAACGACAAAAACTTCCTTTTCCGCTAAACAAAGAAGGTTGTTGTCGTAAGCGCCGCCCAAAATAATCGAACGAGCCGCGCGGTCAAGATCCGCCGTCTCGTCAACGACAACCGGCGGGTTTCCAGGTCCGGCGACAATAGCGCGTTTCATTTGCGACATCGCCGCGCGGGCAACGCCGGCGCCTCCTGTGACGACAAGCAGATTAATGTTCTTATGTTTGAAAATGACATCCGCCGTTTCAAGGGTCGGGTTAACCATGACGCACATCAAGTTGTCAATCCCGTACTCAGCGTAAATCGCTTGATTAAAGCGTTTTACTCCCTCGACGGCTACTTTGCGACCGCTTGGATGAGGATTAAAAACAACGGTGTTCCCCGCCGCGATCATGTTAATAGAGTTATTGGCGATTGTCGGAAGGGAATGCGTAACCGGCGTGATCGCCCCGATAACGCCAAAAGGAGCGTGTTCGATAACGGTCAGACCGTAATCGCCGCTAAAGACTTCCGCCGAAAGAGCTTCGACGCCTTGAGCGTTGTAACCGACGTTTAACAACTTGTCAATTTTATGTTCGAGACGACCAATTTTCGTCTCTTCCATTTCCATTGTTCCCAACTCGACGCTCTGCTCGATGCAAATACGGCGGATCTCGTCGATCATCTTCTTACGTTCGGCAATTTTTCGTCGAGACAACTGGTCGTACGCGTCGTTAGCCGCCGCCACCGCTTCGTTAGGATCTTCAAAAAGACCGTAACGACCGGCGTAACTTTTAGGCGCGACGCCGCCGCCTATCGCGCTGGCTCCGGACGCGGATTCGCCCAAGCGAGACAAAACTTCTTGCAAAACGCTACGCACGAGCGCTTCATTTACTTCCGCCATTTTATTATCGCTCCTATGATAAAAAGAACGAGTCGAGTCGATCCTTCCGGATAAACGCCGTTCTCTGCGCCGCCGACGTTTCTCTTCATAACGACTCATCGCTTGTTCTCGCTATTATGCCCTTTACTAAAGAAATCGTTCGGCGCCAAATTATTCCAGCGGCATCTGAGTTCGCTGAACCGTTACGGAATCAATAACGCCAATAATCGTGCAATCGACTGGAAGAGTCTTCGTTTCCGGCGTCATCCGCGCGCTGGATCCTTGAACGGCCAACACGAATTGTCCCTCGCCGGCGCCGACAATATCGACGGCAACCAAGGATTTGCTCGTCGTAATAAAATGATCGCGCGTCTTTGGATCGATTACATACGGTTCGATCATCATTAATTTTGAACCGCGCATCGACTCCGTTTTCTGAGTGGCGACCACCGAGCCGATGATTTTTCCGATAAACATCCTACCGTCCTCAATGTTAACGCGCCGACCATATTGACGTCAAAACGACCTCGTCGATTTTTAACCGCCGCGCGACGCTCAAACGCCGCTCTTTTCGAGCAATTCCTTCGTTTGACGACCGACGATTATTTCTTCGTTGGTGGGAAGAACCCATACTTGAACGCGACTTTCCGGCGCGCTAATTTTCATCTCGACGCCAAGAGCCTTTTCATTCGCTTCTTTATCGAGAATAATTCCAAGTTCTTCAAGCCCGTTAAGAACATCCTCGCGGACGTCTTTACGAAACTCGCCAATGCCGCCGGCAAAAGATATTACGTCGGCTCCGCCAAGCTCTACAAGAGACGCGCCGACATAACGCCGAACGTCGCCGACAAGAACTTCGAGCGCGATTTTTGCGCGTTCGTTCCCCGCGTCGCGTTGCTCGGCAATGTCGCGAACGTCGCCGCTTACTCCGCTTAAACCAAGCAAACCGCTCTTCGTAGCCAGAGTCTGAAGGAGCTCGTCCAAAGAAACGCCCAGCTTCTTCATAAGATAAGAACACCAAAACGGATCAAAATCGCCGCATCGGTTATTGTTCATTAGTCCGGTTTGAGGACTGCCTCCCATGCTCGAACACCGACTCAATCCGTCGGCAATCGCGCAAACGGAACTCGACCCTCCGAGGTGACAACTTACTATTCGTTTGTCTTCGCCAAAAATTTCGCGGCAACGCGTCGCTACGTAACGATGACTCGCGCCGTGGAATCCATAACGCCTAACCCCGTACTGTTCCGCCCATTCGAAAGGAACGCCGTAATACCGGTTGCGATTCGGGATATTTTCATGGAATCCCGTCTCAAAAGCGGCGACGAGAGGAATTTCCGGAAGTTCTTGCTTGAGCATGCGCATCGCGCGGACGTACGGCGGATTATGCGCGGGCAACACGGCGTTAAACTCCTCCATTGCGGCGAGAAGCTCGTCCGTGACGGGTTGAACTCCCGTGTAACCTTTCGCAAAAACCGCCTTAAAACCAATTCCGGCAATTTCGTCGGCGTTTTTTAAACAACCTGTTTCGGGGTCGGTAAGCTGGCGGAGACACTCGCGAACGGCGACGCCATGATTAGGGGCGGATACGTTCTCTTCTTTTTTGAACTCGCCAATAGTAATCTGACAGGGACTTGACTCCTCACCAATGCGCTCCACCCGACCGCGCGCCAGAAGTTTCTCGTCGCCCATATCGAACAAGCTGTACTTGAAGCTCGTCGATCCCAAATTTGCCACTAATATCTTCACGTTAGACTCTTTGTCTGCGACTATTCAAATCGGTTGCGGCCGCGCGTCGACAAACGCGCGGAAAAAAACGTTCCCAACGCCCCAAACGACTTCTTTCGCGCGATTAAACTCGCAAAAACGGCTTTCTTCGCGACGTCGGGTCGTTCCTTAAACGCGTTCACGCGGTGAACGCCTCAATTAAACCTTCGGAAGGACGCGGAATCACATGCGCGGCTTTCAGCTCGCCGACGGACTCTGCGGCCGTCGCGCCGGCGTCCACGGCGGCGCGAACGCTTCCAACGTCGCCGCGAACAATGGTCGTGACCAGACCGCCGCCAATTTGAATACGCTTGACTACTTCAACGTCCGCGGCCTTCGCCATAGCGTCGGTGGCGTTGACAAGCGCAAGAACGCCTTTAGTTTCGATCAATCCAATCGCGTCGTTCATTTTATGTTTCCTGCTATAATAAAGGTGCTTGTTTAATTAATGCGACAATAAGCCGATCCCGAGACGCTTCGTCGCGCCGTCGGAAATTACAAATGGTGAAGTTCGCAAACTCGATTACTTGGAAGCGGTAGCCTTCTTAATCTGCGGAAGAACCTTCTCAACGTCGTTATTCGGACGAGGAATCACCTGAACGCCGGTAATTTCGCCGATACGAGACGCGGCGGCGACGCCCGCGTCGGTGGCGGCTTTAACGGCGGCGACGTCGCCGGTGACAAAGACGGTAACAATTCCGCTACCAGGTTTATCCCAACCCAGGAATTCGACGTTCGCAGCTTTCATCATAGCGTCGGTCGCCTCAAAAAGTGTAACAAATCCCTTGCCTTCGAGAATTCCCAACGCTTGCATCGGTTTTGCCATTTCTATCTCCCGTTACTTAAAAAACTTGATTCAAGCGCGACGTTCGTCCACGCTCGATTATACTTTTCGTTGTGTTCGGAACAAATCGCGTTTCTTCGTTCGCTTACTTAATTAATTCAACCTTGGAAGCGTGTTCCAAGTCGACCGCGTTCCCTTCGTCCGTGTCCAGATGAACTTCCAATTTAATATTCTTTCCAACGCGAACCAACACGTCTTCAAAAACAACGGAACACACGTCGGACTCGACGCGCAATTTCATCATGTCTTTGTCTTTAACGCCGTAATATTCAGCGTCGGAAGGGGACATATGAACGTGCCTCGCGGCGCGAATAACCCCCTTCTTGAGTTCGACGACGCCCGCGGGACCAACCAGCACGCAACCGGGCGTTCCGTCTAATTTTCCGCTTTCGCGAACCGGCGGATCGATCCCTAATGAAATGGCGTCGGTAAAAGCTAACTCCACCTGCGACTCCTTGCGCGTCGGTCCAAGAATACGCACGGACGGCAACATTCTTTTACGCGGTCCTATCAACATAACCGTTTCGTTCGCGGCGAAAAAGCCGTCCTGGTAAAGATCTTTCATCTTGGTGAGCGTCTTGCCTTTGCCAAACAACGTTTCGACGTCGGCATCGGTTAGATGAATATGTCGCGCGGAAATACTCACGACTAATTCCGGCTTTTCTGGTTTTGAAACACGCTCCAAAGAAGGATCGCTAAACGCCGCGACCACGGCGTTCGCAACGCCCCGCGCGTTGCCGTTCGTCTCTTGGAGAAGTCGACGGACGATCGCCTCAACCGCCGCTCTGCTTACGTTTCTCATTCTCTCGAATATCCTGTTTCTTTCGCGCTAACTTACGCGAGCGCCTATCTCGATAAAGCGTTTCTTCAGGCGTCTGCGAACCGCTTGCAATAGCTGGAATCGACCTGACAAAAAAGACCCCAATTTCCCCATATTATAATCTCATTTTTCACGTTTGAAAGAAGGAATCGCAAAAAAGTATGATTTCTCGTTAGACTATTATAGGCGTCGCTATGATAAGCGGATTTATGATAGATTCTCCGATTAGGTAAGAATAAACTAAAAGAAACAACGCCAAACGTCGCTTGTTATTGCTCCTTAGACAAAATTGGTTAGAATATTCCAAAGTTCTTATTTCCAGTAAGAAGAACAGGGGATTTTTTCAAACATGGTTCGCTATGCGCAAAAACTTATTCTTCATCGTCAAACTTTTACTTATAGCAGGGTTATTCGCCTATCTTATTTGTCGGGCTCTTCAGGGATCGACGTTTTCCGAACTTGACGCGTCGTCCGTCAACGCGACGTATATCGCGCTTGGGTTCCTGTTTAACCTGCTTGCCACGGTAATAACCGTCGTAAGATGGAGAGCGCTCGTCGAAGCGCTGGGGGTCCAATTCCCTCTAAACGACGCGTTAAAATTCGGTTTCATCGGTTTCATGTTCAATCTTTCTCCGGTGGGAATCGTCGGAGGAGACGCCGTTAAGGTGGCTCTTATTGTAAAAAAAAACAAGATTCCAATCGACCGAGCGACGGCGAGCGTCGTGATTGACCGCGTGATCGGTCTTTACGCAATGTTTATTCTCGGACTAATTGTTCTGTTTTCCACCCGATTCTACTTGAATCAGCATTCAACGGCTCGGTTAGCGACTCGCGGATTAATGATCCTCGCGGGATTGACGACCATTTTTCTGGCGGCTCTCGTCGCTCCCGCAAGTAAAAACAGATGGAGGGAAAGAACGGCGAAAAAAATCCCGATTATCGGAGGATTCACGGGAAAACTGACGGAGGCGGCGCTTGTCTACCGCGACAAAAAGACCGTTTTGTTTTACTCTTTTCTAGCCACGTTTTTTGTTCATTCCTTTTTCGCGGTATCGCTCTTTTTTTTCGCAAAAGCTCTGTTCGGACTATCTCCGACTTTGCTTGATCACTTCATCCTATACTGCGTTGGAAACGTGGGATCAATCGTCCCTCTCTCGGCCGGACCCCTTGAATATTTTCTGGACGAACTTTATCCCCTCTTTGAAATTGCGGGAAGAACCCCGTTCGATAAAGGACATGGAATGGCGATTGGCGTTGTTTACCGACTGGCGACCGTTGCCGTCGCGCTCGTCGGAGTCGCGTATTATTTAGTGGCTCGATCGGACGTTAAAAAAGCGCTGAATCACGACAATTCTGAAAATAAGAAGGTTAACCGCCAAATAAAATCACGTCGACCTTACGATAATCACCTATCTAACTCGAATAATGAAAAATAAGTCGATCGGCGACAATGAAGACGACGAACAGATTTCTCAAATTGGGATCGATAATATTACTGCTTGCCGCGACGTCGTCAAACGCGCGGCGTCCAATGGAGTCGTGTGCTATTCGTCCGGCGTTCGCGAACGATCCGTCCAATAAAGATTCCTACGTTCAAAGGCTAAAAAATCCAACGCCGACGGACGACGATTGTTCTTTCTCAATCAATCGTCAACTTTGGAAAATTAACCTGTTCTCAGGACTAATTCAAATCGTCGACGTTTTCAACCAAACGTCCGAACGTTGTTCAAACATCGTTTACCGCTCGAATTCTTCATTGGAAGAGTCTATATTTCCGGCGTTTCAGATCGTCGAAGTATCCGCGATTGACTCTCGCGTTTATCTTTCGGCGCTCGAACGCGAACCTGGACCAATAGACGATTCCTTTAAAAGAGAGCCAAACTATCAATGGAAACTGCTCGCGTTTGATTCCTCCGCGGAGGGCAGATTGTCCTGGTCTTTTGAACCTGAACGACTCATACTCCGCGTCAACAAAGAAAGACTCGTCGAAACGCCTTTGCCAACCAATTCATTTTCTATTAAAACTCCCGTCGTTGACAATCCTGAACTCGACTCGATCAACGTTGAACTAATTTCGCCAAAGACCAACAGCGCGGTTCTATGCGAAATCGACGCAACGTCCGGAACTCTACTTTCTTTTAAAATTCTTTAACAACGCTCTTGGCGGCAACTTTTTCTCTTAAGCCCCGGAATTCTTTTAATTATAATAGTTGATAATATGTTATTAATTTTAACACAAATGTTTTTTATT
>CAMZEO010000060.1 GCA_947305735.1 uncultured Planctomycetales bacterium
AAGTATCGGATCAAAATGGTTCGCGACGACGCCCGAATAACGTGTTTCTTCGACGGTAAGGAAGTCTTCGACGTTACGATCGACGACGAAGAGATGTTGCGCAACCTCAACGACAATCCGCGTTTCAAATTCTACGGCTGGCAGGGGGGAAAATACGAAATCTCCCGCGCCGTTTTGACCGACGGAAAGGAATAGAACGAAACGTTTGCTCCCGGTCGGCGATAAAAAATGACGGGACGTCCGGAACTTTGGATCGGACGTCCCGTTGAATCGCTTATGAGTCGGGTTTCGCGAAAAAATTCCATTGTTCTATCGGATCAAAATCAAAGTCGACGGCGCGCTCGGTCTCCATAAACGTCTCAAACGGAAGAACGCGACGTCGTCTCCGACAAGGCGTCGTCGAAGGAGCCGACTTTGTTCGATTGACCCGTTTTAGAAAGAAGTCGTCAATTATGAATTTCAAAAAGGAGTTTGGCGATTACCAGACTCCGCTTGATTTCTCCGACAAGGCGTGCGAGTTGCTGCGTGACGTTTACAAAATACGGCCCGACGTCGTCGTTGAACCTACCTGCGGAAAAGGTAATTTTTTACGGAGCAGTTCGATTTTCAACCCAAGGGCGCGATACGGCGTTGAGATCAACAAACATTATTGCGCCGAGTGCCGAAAGAGGTTTTTCGGTGAAAACGTCGAGATTATAAACGCCGATATCTTTGGGTTTCCTTTAAAAGAAAAAACAGGAGATAAGAACGTTCTCATCATTGGCAATCCTCCCTGGGTTACCAGTAGCGAACTATCGACGCTCGACTCGGATAATCTGCCTCGAAAATCAAACGTTAAAGGGTTAAGGGGGATCGATGCGCTAACCGGTTCGAGTAATTTTGACATATGCGAGTATATCGTCCTTCAACTGATCAACGAGTATCGCAACAGCGACGCGGTTGTCGCCATGTTATGCAAAACTTCCGTTGCAAGAAACGTTTTTAGAGAACTTGTTGGAAAACATATCAATTTTAAATGTTGCGACGTTTATGAATTCGACAGTCAAAAAGTTTTCGGAATTAACGCGAGCGCCTGCTTATTGGTAGTCAAACTCTGCCGCGACGCGTCAAGTTCCGATCATTGCGACGTTTATTCGTTCGAAAACGGCGGACGTATTTCGTCGTTTGGCTATAAAGACGGCGCGTTTTATAGCGATTTGTCGAGCATTTCTCGCTCTTTTGAAGGGCAGTCCTGCTTTCAATGGAGACAGGGGGTTAAACATGACTGCGCCAAAATCATGGAATTAACACTCGAGAACAATCGTTTTATCAACGGACTAAAGGAAACCGCAGACGTTGAAAACGACCTGGTTTTTCCGTTGGTCAAAAGCAGTATGTTCAAGAGTCCGATTATTGACAAATTTTCCAAATACGTAATTGTAACGCAGAAAAAGGCGCGCGACGACACGGCTTATCTGGAAAGAGAATATCCAAAAACATGGCGCTATTTGCAAGGACGCGCCTCATATTTTTCCAAAAGAAAAAGTTCCATTTATCGAGGCGCTCCCGATTTTTCCATGTTTGGAGTGGGAGATTATTCTTTTACGAGGTATAAAGTAGGAGTCAGCGGTTTTTACAAAACTCCCTTATTTTCCATATTAATGTCGGAAGACGGCAAGCCCGTAATGACGGACGACACGAGTTACTTCATCTGTTTTCCTACGTTTGAACTCGCTTACGCCGCTATGTTGTTTTTGAATTCCGACGAAGTCCAGGCGTTTTTAAACGGCGTCGCCTTTATGGACGCCAAAAGACCGTACACAAAAAAGGTTCTGGAAAGATTGGATTTCATGAAAATCGTTAACCGCATACGTTTATGCGAATTGAAACAGTCAGAATCAAAACTTGAACTTCCGCGTTTTATCGACGAACAAATAACTCGTAATTTTATTCAACATGTAAAAGCGAACAGCGGACTATTTGCCACGTTAAGCGACTGAAATTCTGATCAATACGACGCCAGGATATTGTCGGACAAACGCCGCGACGTTTATTCGACAATATCTTCGTCGCGTCTATTCGTCTTCAAGTTCGGCAAGTTTCTTTTTCAGAGTCTCTTCCAAAACGACAAACGCGGGAATAAAGCTGTCGCGGATCAGTATGACCGTATCGTTAATATAATCTCCGTTATATACATGCAAGGCGAAGTTTCGTCTTTTCAACATGGCAAGCCATACGGAAGGGTCGTCGATAAATCCAATTTTGTAGCCGAGTTGCAAAATCTCTCTTGGCGAACCCGTTTCCGCTTCTTCCACGCCATGCGCCTTGAGCGCAGTTTGTAACGCTTTCCACGCCAACTCAAACGTTAAACTAAACGTCGACGTCACGCCCGCGCGGTATATGTCGTTTTCTGTCGCATATTCGAAATCCGCGTTTTTAAGAACGTTCAAATTCCTCGAAAAGTTTTCAAGCTTTTTCATAAATTGTAACCCCGTCCCTTTCAATCTCTTTCCTTAATTCTTCGGAACCTCCGCGTTCAAGATCTACGACGTCGATCAAGAGAAGCGAGCGCGTTTTTTCTTTAACGTCCCAATAAAACGCGTCAAAATCTCCGCCGCTTACGGCAATATCGACGTCGCTTCTTTTCGTATTCGACCCCCTCGCGCGAGAGCCAAACAACACGACCTTAGCGACGCCATGCCTTTGCGCAAACGTCGCTATGTCGTTTAACACGCTATCAGGAACATTATATGTCGACTCCATCGTCTCCCGTTTCTCCCTGTCTCTAGCTTTAAACACGCCTCTGTTTCAAAACTCGACGCCAATACTATATCGCGTCCTACGAGTTACGAACAACACCCTGAAAAACATTTTCGACCAATCCGTGTAAGAACCGACAAAACAGCCCGGCGCGTCGTTTAGGCGTCGCGCCGGGCTGTCGCATTATCGTCGACCTGAGTCAAACGCTTTCCTACTGCAAAGCGGGCGCGGAAACTTTCTCGCCGCGTTGCTGGCGTTCCTGTTCGTCTTCGCGGTAAACGCCGTAGAACGGGATGTTCGAATCGAGCCAGAAGTAGATCAAACGCCGTTCTTCGTCGGTCAGGCCGATATCTTTGTGATTGTCGTCGTCAACGATTCCGGACAACGGGCATATGTCGGCGCCGCATTCGCCCGGCAGCGAAACGACCTCGCGATACGTGTCAAACCACGCGTACCATTGGAGATACGGCTTCAATCTGTTGTACGACGCGGTGAAATGATCTTCGATATCGCCCGTGAGCGCGGGCCTCGCGGACCCTTCTTCGCCCGAATGGCATTCGACGCAGCGCTTGTCCAAAAGCGGCTGCATTAAAATTGGGAAGCTGAACGGCGCGGTTCCTTCCGGTCCCGGCGCGAGTTCCGACGGAGCGCGAAGCGCCGCCTTGACGCGGTTCTCCGAGTTCGGGAACGTCGTCTGCTGCTGTTCGTGACAGCCGACGCAGCCGCGATTTTCACCCGGCTGCAGGTAGACTTCGCTCAACATCGTCTGCACGGCGCGACCCGTCTCGTCCACCGCCTGGAAATAGAGCGGCTTGCGCGCGGGCGCGGTAAAGTACGCGCTGCCGTCGTCCTCGACCGGAACCGATCCGAGATACATGCGCGCGTTGCCCGCGTAGTCGTGCCCGACCGGCGGAAGGTGCCCCGCGTGCGACGGGAACTTCGGCAGGAGCTGATAAACGCGCAGGTCCTTGATTTTACGATCCTCGGGGAACGGCCAGAGCGACTCGCGAACGTCGAAGAGCGTGAACGTTCCGGTCTCCGTCTTGCCGTCGGCGGCGCGCTCGACGTTCGACGCGGACTCGTCGGGCAGCAGGGACGGAATCTCCGCGGGGATCGTTTCGCGCTCGCGCAAAATGAGCGGGTAGCGGCAACTGTATTTTTCGTCGTCGAAGAGAAGCTCCAGGTTCCCGAATCGGTCGCGATAGTACAACCCAAGTTTGCCGCTGCCGACGGTATCTTCGGTCAGATTGCCGTTGGTCGTCAGGTAGCCGTTGGCGGGATCAAAGCTGTACGATACAAGGAAGAAATCTTCCGACAACGGGTTCGGACTGTAATAGTACTGATCCGGAAGGTTCATTTCGCCGTCGTCGTTCGGCGTTTCCGGGAACGCGATTTCGGGCGTAATGCGTTCGATCGACTCGGGGGAGTCCCGACCCGTCTCGGGATCGTACTTAACTTTCGTCGGATCAAGAATGACGATCGATCCGCCGACCGCCGTGTGGTGCGCCGTCGCGGTGAAGACGATCTTGTTCGAATTCGGAATCGGGCGTCCCTGAATGCACGCGACGGGGCTCTCGGTGTAGTTGCCGAAGAGCGTCACGGCGCCGGTTCCGTCGGGGTTCGTGAGCCACAAGCCCTGGAAACGCGCCGCGTTGCGGTCGACGTAATCCCAGCGCGTGTAGAGAATGCGACCGTCGTCGAGGACGGAGGGCGTCCATTCGTTTGTTTCATGCCACGACAAATGACGGATCTGACCGTCCGGCGTTCGTTTGTGGAGCGTGGCGACCATGATCGGCTCCCACGTCTGATTGCAACGCGCGAACCCGCCGCGACGCGTCGACATGAACGCTAAACTGCCGTCCGGCAACAACGTCGGATCGAAATCGTCCCAAGGACCGTCGGTGAGTTTTTCCGACTCGCCCGTTTCAAGATTCATGCGATACAGACAATATTTGCCGTCCGACTCTGTCAGGAATCGCGCTACTTGTTCGGTCGCGTCCCCTTCGGCGCGCATGTGATACGCGTTCAACACGGGCGCGTCGGGATCGGGGTCCTGAACTTTGGAGAAATCGGCGAACGCGAAATAAAGCGTTTTCGCGTCGTAGGATAAGCTCGGCGTCGCGAAAAGACCTCGAGGGAAGTCCGCGCTCAGTTCCGTCGTTTTGAAGGAGAAGCCGGGGTTTTCCAAACGGAAGAGACCTCCGCCATGCTGATTCGAATAACGTTCGTAATACGAGAGATATTCCTGCAAAATCTGGAATCCAAACCTGTTGGCTTTCTCAAAAACGATCGGCGTTCCTTTAAGCAGTTCGTTGGCGAAAATCGCGTCGCGCGACGCCCAGCGAAGCGAGCGATAAGCGTTCGCAATCTCTTCTTCGTCGGCGTTTTCACCCTTTTCGTCGATAAAATGTTTCGCGGCGACGATCGCGTCGCGGAACGCGTCGAGTTTATCCGCGTCGACGAGTTCGTTTTCCGCAAGACTGTCGAGCAGGTCGTCCGAGCGCGCGATCAAATCGTCGAGCGCGTCTTTAGTCCCAATCGTCCGGTCGCGCGTTCCTTCCTGTTTTGCCCAATCCGCTTCGATTCTCGTCCGAAATCCTGCGGTCGGCTCCTCTTGCGCTCGCGCAAACGCGCCGAAGATAAGCGTCGCCGAAACCATAAGCGACGCGACGATTACAGACCGACGCATTCGTATGTTCATTGCCGTGTCCTTTCCTTTCAATAGTTGAAACGTCAAACGGCAAACGAATCTCGTTTACCGGAACGATATCGCGCAAAAAACGGAGTTTCTCGAAGATTGAACGAAAAAAACGAAAGCTTTTCCGCCGTTGCCCGCAAACTCCGACGGTTATTGTAACTTCTTTCCGACAAAGATACAAGGATTATTCGGAAGTATCGCGGAAAAACTTCGTCGGACGACAACGACAAAAGCGCGACGCGCGACTTCCGGCGCAAAACGCCGGTCGTTCCCTATTCCAACCGGCTCCGACGCGACGTTTTTAAAGCGAAGCGTCGCGTTGCGAAAAAGTAGAGATCGCTCCAACGCCGAGATTTTTTAAAATTTGCTATCGCCAATTATCCGGCGCCGTCAAACGACGGTTATCCGCGTTTCGCGCGCGGCGCGACGTCAAAAAAACCGCCGAAAACTCTCGTCTTCGGCGGTTTTAACAGTTTTACGCGGATTTAAGCGACTCTTGCCGCTCAGGCTCGGGCGCCACGGGAACTTTTCCCTCGACCATTTCCCTCGTGATATAGTACCGTTCCCCTTTAGGCCGGTCGGGCAACGCGAACATCGGTTCGAGCATAAGAGTTTCTAAGACGGAACGCAACCCTCTCGCGCCCGTTTGAGTCTCGATCGAAAGGGCGGCGATCGCGCGAAGCGCGTCTTCGGAAAACTCCAATTCCGCGCCTTCCATTTCGAAGAGCTTTTGATACTGTTTGACAAGCGAATTCTTCGGCTCGCGTAAAACGCGGCAAAGCGTCGATTCCGAAAGAGGATCGAGAGTCGCCACGACGGGCAGTCGACCGATTAGTTCGGGAATCAACCCGTACTCGCACAGATCGTCGGGCGTCGCGTTCTCCAAAACGGACGGCTTTTCGTCGTCGACGCGCGACAGACTCCGCAAACGCGCGTTGCCCGAACGCTTCTTCTCCTCGACTTCCGGCGAAGAAAACCCGATCGTTCTTTTGCCCAGGCGGTTTTCAATAATCCGGTCGAGCCCCACGAACGCGCCGCCGCAAATGAAGAGAATATTCGACGTGTCGACTTGAATATATTGCTGGTCGGGATGTTTGCGCCCCCCCTGCGGCGGAACGTTCGCGATCGTGCCTTCGAGCATCTTAAGCAACGACTGCTGGACTCCTTCTCCGGAGACGTCGCGCGTAATGGACACGTTCTGACTCGTCTTTCCAATCTTGTCGATCTCGTCGATATAGACGATTCCGCGTTGCGCGCGTTCGACGTCGAAATCCGCCGCGCGAAGTAATTTCAAAATGAGATTCTCGACGTCTTCTCCGACGTACCCCGCCTCGGTAAGCGTCGTCGCGTCGCCAATAGCGAACGGAACGTCAAGCGTTTTCGCGAGCGTTTGCGCCAGAAGCGTCTTGCCGGAACCGGTCGGTCCGATCAGAAGAACGTTCGACTTGCCCAGCTCGACGTCGTTCGACTCGAATTGAGTCGCAATGCGCTTGTAATGATTATGAACGGCGACGGAAAGCGTTTTCTTCGCGTAGTCTTGCCCGACGATATATTCGTCGAGTTTCGCGAGCAACTCTCTCGGCGAGGGCGCGCGTCCAAACGACTTGCCCCGGCGGCGCCGCCGTTCCTGTTCTAAAATCGTGTTGCAAAGCTCGACGCACTCTCCGCAAATATAGACGTCTCCGGGTCCCTCGACAAGCGGTCCGACGTCTCGGTAGTTCTTTCGACAGAACGAACAGTAGGCGTTTTTCTTTCCTTCCGAGTTGGAATCGCCGGATTCCGTGTTGTAATTGTCGTGTTCGTCGAACATTACGCTACCTTTCCGTGTTTCGCGTTTTTAGTCGGGCGATCGTTCGTTCCGCTTGCGCGGCAAATGGGACATAAGCGCGAACGCTTAACCGTTATACGTTCTCAATGCGTCAAACTTGCGGAAATTCTCAAAAACAAACGCCGTTCGTTCGACAAACAGGGGCGTTCGCGCCGCCGCGAACCCGCAAGCGGCGCGAACGTCAGGAGTATATCGTCATTCGTTTCGAAACGCGCGTCGCGAAATCAACGCATCTACCGCGATCTCGCTCGACGCTTCGTATCAATCGGAGAATCGCGTCCCCTCTCTTTCGGAAATATCAACGGGAACGTTCTATTGGATTTTTAGCAATAAAGCATAGAAACAAGCTATCGGTTATTTTAGATTAAAACCGTTTATTTTATCCAGATTATCATCTATCAAACCGCGCTCAATTCTCGACGACGGCGAACGAAACGTCGGAAAATCCCGACTGAGCGCATATAATCAGAACCGGTTCGATCGTCGAGTAGGGCACGTCCCGATTCGCGCGAATGCGCGCGGAGACGGGTCGCGTCGCGCGTTGTTTTTCCCGAACGAGCCGCGCGCGCAATTCGTCGAGATTAACGCGTTTGGATCCGATATAGTAGACGTCGGCGCGTTCGACGTTGACGATGATTTTGTCGGTCTCTTCGTCGACGATCGTCTCTCCGGAAGCCTCTCTTGGCAACGTCATTTCCATGGCGACTTCGTCTTGAATGATTCGATTCGACATGACGAAAAAGACGATAAGCAGGAAAGTGACGTCGATCAGCGGAGTCATATTGAATCGAAACGGCTTTTTGTCGTTTCTCGGAACTTTCATAAAGTCGTTCTCCCGTCAGTCCGGAATCCCCCTCGCCCAACCGTCTATTTTCTCGTTGCGGAACTCGACGAACCGATCCTGTTCAATAGCCTTTCTCGCGCCGTCCATTAGGCGTTGGTAATACGTGATATTATGAATCGTCAGTAGAATCGGGCCAAGCATTTCCTCGGCGATGAAGAGATGCCGAATGTACGCGCGACTCCTTCGACACGCGGGGCACGGACAATTCTCTTCAAGCGGTCGTTCGTCGCGCTCGTACCTCGCGTTTCGGAGCCTCATCGGACCGTAATCGGTAAACGCCATGGCGTTTCGACCGTTGCGCGACGGCATAACGCAGTCGAACATATCGACGCCGCGCGCTATTCCTTCGAGCAAATCCCGCGGCGTCCCGACTCCCATCAAATATCTCGGCTTGTCGTCGGGCATATAGGGAATCGTCGCCTCGATGCAATCGTACATTTCCGGCGGTTCCTCCCCGACGCTCAATCCGCCGATCGCGTAGCCTTGGAAATCGAGCGCGGCAAGTTCTTCGGCGCAACGTTTGCGCAGGTCGTATTCAAGTCCGCCCTGAACGATCGCAAATTGCGCCTGATCCTCCCGAGCATGGGCTTTTTTACACCGCGCCGCCCAACGCAACGTTCGCTCTGTCGCGTCCAGAATGTTCGCGCGCGAGTTCGGAAGCGCGATCACGTGATCGAAGACCATGGCGATATCCGCGCCGAGCGATTCTTGAATCGCGACGGAACGCTCGGGCGTCAACGCGATCTTTCTTCCGTCGATATGAGAACGAAACACGGCGCCTTCTTCGGTGATTTTCGTCAGTTGCGCGAGAGAGAAGAGCTGGAAACCGCCGCTGTCGGTGAGCATGGCCTTATTCCAACCGCAAAATCGATGAAGACCGCCAAGATCGCGAACGACGTCTTCGCCCGGTTGGAGCATGAGATGATACGTGTTCCCAAGCACGATCTGCGAGCCAGTTTCTTCTAAAAGCCCGACTTCGACGCCTTTAACCGAACCTTTTGTTCCCACGGGCATAAAGGTCGGAAGTTGCACCTCGGCATGGGGCGTGACGAAGACGCCCCGACGCGCTTGACAACCTCCGTCTTTACGCGACAGTTTATAGCAAAACAAATCCTGCATACGAAGTTCTAATCCTGGAGCGGCGATCGTCGCCGCAAAAACAAAGGGCGCGCGTCGAGGCGCGACGCCTCGACGAAAGTCGAAAAATCGAGTCAACCGTCTACGCAAAGACGTTCGCGCAATACGCTCGCGCGAACGTCTTATACGAGTTTCGACTAAAAAAGGCGCGTCGCGCTCATTCTCCGCGCAACTTGAGCCCTTTTCTGGAAAGTCGCTCGTTGATCTCGCTCAAACTCGTGACTCCAAAGTTCTTGCACGCGAGAAGTTCGTCGGCGGTCTTTTTAACCAAGTCGCCGATCGACTTGACGCCGAGCCGACTCATGCACTTTCGAGCGCGCACGGACAACTCGAGATCGCCGACCGGACTGCCGAGCAATTCGCGCATCTCCGGAGGAACTTCTTCGTCGATTTGCGCGGAAACCTGCGGGGGAGCAATTTCGGTCGCCATGCCGAGTTTGAGATCGTAATTTGCCAAATGGTTCCTGATCTCGTTCAAGCTGGTCTCGCCAAAATTCGGCATGCGGAGCAAATCCTGCTCGGTGCGCTGACACAGATCGCCAAGCGTCTCGATTCCCATCGCCGCGAGACAGTTCCGGGAACGTTGCGAAAATTCGATCTCGGAAATCTTCTTCTGAAGACTGCGCATTTTCGCTTTTTCCTGAGTCGACGTCGTTTCGGTCGCGCGACCGAGATCGACGGCGGCCTGGGCGTCTTTCAAATAGAGCGCGGCGCGGCGATCCGTCGGATACGCGTTCAAAACGCGCTTATAGCACGCGACCGCCTCTTCGTATTGCTCGCGGTCTTCGTATAATATGCCCAAGTTCATGAGGGTGCCGACGTTCGTGGGAAAGTGAGACGCCGCGCGCTGATAAAACGCGAGCGCTTCGTCGTCGTTGCCGCGACGCTCGTTTTCGAGCGCGAGACCGTAAAGAGCGCCGGGATGATTCGGATCCGCCTGAACCGCGCGCTCGTACAACGCGACCGCCTCCATAGGATTGCCGCCGATCGCGTTGACGGTCGCCGCGCGCTGATAGAGGTACTCGGCGGTCTGTTCGACGGCGCCGGAAAGATAGTCGAGTTCTTGCAGGCTCTGCTGCAATTTGCCCATTTCTCGATAGACTTCGGCGCGTCCGAGCGCGCACACGTCGACGTTGTAACCCGCCGATTGAGCGGTGTTGTACGCTTCGATCGCCGCTTCGTATTCGTGCTTAACCACGTGTAATTTCGCGAAATAGAAATGAACGAGAGCTCCGCCGTCGCCTTTTTTCAGCGAAGCGAAGGATTCGTCGTAGGCGCCGATAAGAAACTGACACACGCCCAGCTTGACGCGAACGGCGGGACTCAATTCGTCTTCGTCTTTCGTCTTGAGTTCGTTGACCGCTCCTTTGAGCTCGTCGAATTTTTTAACGTCGCGGCTAATTTCTTTGCGCAACTCGTCGATTTCGCGCGGTCCAAACGAGCCGCTGTACAGAACCAATTGTCGTACGTCTAATCCAAGGACGTCGGTCGCCATAACGATAAAGTCTCCACAAAACTCGTGTCGCGCCAAAGGCGCCGGAATATTCCGTCAAGGAACGGACGAAACGCGAAGCGCGCCCGTCCGCCGTTATACTAACAATCTAAAGCGCCATTGTAGCAGATTAATATTTTTTGGAAATACCCCCAAAGGACGTCAAAGTTTGCCGCTTAAAATAATTGAGTCAAGAACGCCGATAACGGAAACAAAAACAACGTCGCGGAGAAACGCAAAAAGAGGAAGGATCGGGCGAATCAAGAACCGCCCGATCCGAAAAAGCAAGAGCTAACGACGCGCGTTCGTCAACGGCGATTAAACGCCATTAAAATTCTCAAAACGTAGTAGAAGAGCGTCATGAGCGAAGCGAACAGTTCAATCGCCGCGAACACTTCGTCTCCCGGTCCGGCGTGATGAATAATATTCGACGTATCGTACAGAATATATCCGCACGCGAACAATATCATCGCGACGGAAAACCACGTTCCAAGATAGAAATTGAAAATAAACGACGCCACGATCAAGATAATCGCCGCCAAACCGACAAACGCAAGACCGGTTCGCAGGAACGAAAAATCTTTGCCAGTCATAAAGACGGCGGCGGACAGCGCGACAAAGAGCGCGACCGTGAGCCCGACCGCCTGCCAGATTAACGACGCGTCGCCGGTAAGAAGGATGGCGAACGTCAAGATCGGCAGAAAGATCGCCGCGTACAGAACGGCGTAGAATGCCAGCAGAAAATACTGACCGGCTTTGGACGGGTTCGATCCGATAATGGCGCGACCAAGAAAAGGACCGCCCAGGCAAAGTCCCAAAAGAATCAAACTGGTCAACCTTGCGTTTTCCTGAATAAACGAGGCGATTGACGCGACTCCGACAAACGCGAAAATAGCGGCTTCCAACGCCGCGAACGCCGCCACGGCGCCCGTCAGATGAAGATAGACGCTTTTAATGAAAGCCCCCTGGTCGACGGCGACGCCGCGCGCGTTGGAAACTACGCGAGCGTTGGCGTCGTAAACCTGATACGATTCCGATGAATTGCGATATTCCATGTCTTTATCTCCTTACAGCGATCGGCGACGACAATCGAGCCGAATCGGCTTGTTGAAACGCCCCGTCGCAACCTGAGTCGCCAAAGGCGAAAACGTCCCTTGTTCGACAATTCGACCCTATATAGTATGCTGGAAAGGAACCCGGACGTCAAGAAATCCTGAAAGATTTTTTCAAGATTTCAGAAAAAATAACGTTCACGGAATCGCCCTTCCGGCTCCCTGACAGTACTTTATCATATTGTCGAGCAAATTCAGCGTCTCGGGTCGATCCTGCAACAAGTCGAGTCCGTAGACGCGAACGGCGGGACGTTCGACGTTTTTCGCGTTGAGAACGTAAGCGCAATAATTGTGGAGACCGTCGCCCAGAACGAGCGGATCCCACTCTTTCGTCAGTTCGCCGTCTTCAATCGTAAACGCGCCGTTTTTGAGCGCCGCGAACCATAGAGGCGAAATCGATTCTTCGCGTGGAAAATCGCCGAAAAGGGGCGAGTCGAACGACGCCGTTCCAAGCTGATTTCCAAAAGACCACCAACCCAGACGAATGTTGGAGTCGCCGGGATCGAGATCGAGCGCCAAAACGGCGCGGCCTTCGACTTTGGCGCGATCGAACGCGGGATCGTCGTTCGCAACGATCAGGAGCGCGTCTTTCGCGTCGGGATCGTCGGCGCGTTTAATTCCGTCGTAGTAAGGTTCGAGCGCGTCGAAAAGCGCTTCGGACGCGGCGACGTTTTCAAGCGTCGGCTTTTCGCGTTTCGGAAAGAACCAGAACGGCCAATGATTGCGAACGTCGGTATTCGGAATATCGACAAAAAGCGCGAGCGCGACGGGCCTGTCGACGTCTGGAACGACCAGTTCGATCGCCGACAGGTCAAGCGCCGATCCGGCGGGAATTTCGTCAAACGCCGTCTCGCCGGACGCGTCTTCTTTTCCGTCGGAGTCCCGGAACGACCGGGCGCGAGCGGCTTTTCGCTAAAATGCGATATAAACTGCTTGAGTTTGAGTTTGTCTCCCGACGTAAAAATCGGCAGAGGTTCGTCCCAGTCGACGATGATCGCGGTCGGTCCGTTAAATTCGCGAAACTCGTCGATCGGACAGCCCCCTTCCTTTTGTTCGTAAAACGCGTTCAAACACCCCTGCGACGTGTAGACCCCGTCCTGAATCACCATCTGATCGATAAAATTCCAAAAACTGTATCCGTCGCAAGAAGGGTCGTTTCGCGCAATTTCCAGCCCGTCTTTGTTCCAAAACGCCTGAATCGCGTGCGCGGCGCGAATACACGCGTCCCCCTGTTCGCGCGTCAACCCAAACGAGCGAAGCGCGTCTTCATAGACGCCAATCGACACAAGCGGAGGCAAGGGACCGGTAAATTTCGGCTCGAGACGCGGATCGAGCATGACGGACGAATTCATGTACTCATGCGCGAAATACGGCTGGTCGAGATCGTCGAGGGTTCCTCGTTCCCAAGGCAGAATCAGCGAGGCGTTCACGCCGTCGACGCTCGTTAAGACGTCGGAATTATTCTTGTCGCAGAACCCTCCGTCCTGATGAATCACGAGTCTGCCGGGGTCGTTTTCTTTAACCCAACGATAGAGTTCCGCGTCGAGCGGAGGAGGAACGCGACCTTCGTTCCCCATCGAATAGACGGCGAACGACGTGTAGCGACGATAGTGCCGCCAAAGTTCCTTCAAATCCCGCATGGGATCAAATTCAAACGCTTCGCAGGGTTTTTCCTGATAGTACGGAAGCTCAGGCTGAACAAGGACGCCGCTTTCGTCGGCGGCTTCGAAATATTCCGGAATTTCGCAATGCGTATGCTGACGCGCCAGGACGAACCCGCACCGGCGAACGACGCTCATGTTCGCCTTGTGCGTTTCCACGTCGGGCGGCGAGATCAACGACAGAGGATAAATGAACGTTTCGCCGTATCCGCGCATGAAATACGGAATATTATTCAGGTAAATACGATCGCCGCGCGCTTCAAGACGTCGGAATCCAAACCGCTCGACCCAGCCGTGCGCCGGTTCCTGGTCGGCGTCGATATGATCGCCCGTAAACAGTTCAAATTCGGCAAGATAAAGCGTCGGACGTTCCGGCGTCCACGTTTCGACGTTTTCGAGCGGGAAATCAAGCGAACGTTCTTTGTAAGGAAGCGATTTGCCGACCCAGATCTTCCGTCCGAGAACGTCTCCGTCGCGCGTTTTAATCGTCGCGCGAACGACGCGAGCGACATTTTCCGGTTCGGCGGACCCGATCGTAAACCGGGCGCGCGCGGTCGTTTTGCCGTCGTCGTCGATCAGTCCCTGAACCCAGGCGTCGTCAATCCAGGTTTTAGGAGTCGTTTCAATCTCGACGTCGCGATAGAACCCGCCAAATTTATGGAAGTCGCACATCTGGCCTTTGCGGCTCGGCGTGTCGTTGCGAACGATCGCCACGACCTCCAGCGCCTTGCCCGGCTCCACATAATCGGTAATTTGGAACTTGTACGCTCCGCACCACGTATTGATCGATCCAATCCGATTGCCGTTGACGTAAAAGAGCGCTTCGGTTCGAACGCCCCCGACTTTCAGCCAGATTTCCCGACCCGCCCAGTTTTCCGGCGCGTCAATCGTCTTGCGGTACCACGCGGCCCCCATATATATATGGTCGAGCGGACGGGGGTTGCAATCCCAGACGCAATCCCACGTTTGACTCATGCCCGGCTCGCCGACGCCCTGGGCTTCCCAACAGCCGGGAACTTGAATCGAACGGATCTTGTCGACGTCCGGAGTCGGAGGGGGCGTTTCTCCATTCCAAGGCTCGACTTGCGCAAATTCCCATTCGCCGCGGAGAGAAAGAACGTCCTGCGCGTCCGATAAGACGACCGGGTGAACGACGGCGGGCGTCGACTTCTGATCGTCAAACCCCGTCGCCGACGCCGTCAACGTCGAAACAAAGAGGAGCGTTAAGAGAAAGAATCGAGAAAAAACAGCCATGACAGCTCCTCCCTATGACTGACGCAAAAGTCGACGCAAGACCGAGGCTCGCCGCAGTCTTCAGACCGACGAATCGCGACCTTCGATCAGTTCCCCAGCGACTGCAACGGCGCCGGGATTCTTCCGCCAAAACGCGCGAATTGTTCGCTCGCGCCGACGTTGCGCACTTCCATGACCGGAGACGCGCCGAACAGCCCGCCGAATTCGACTTTTTCTCCCGCCTTTTTGCCGGGAATCGGCACGAGTCGCGTCGCGGTCGTCTTGTTGTTGATAACGCCGATGGCAAGTTCGTCCGCCATAATGGCCGAGATCGTCTCGGGCGGCGTGTCGCCGGGTATGAGAATCATATCGAGTCCGACGGAACACACTGCGGTCATCGCTTCGAGTTTTTCAAGCGAAAGATGCCCGGCGGCGGCCGCCGCCGCGAGCGCGGAGTCTTCGGAGACGGGTATAAACGCGCCGCTCAATCCGCCCACGGAACTCGACGCGAACAGCCCGCCCTTCTTGACGGCGTCGTTAAGCATCGCGATCGCGGCGGTCGAGCCTGGCGCGCCGATATGAGCCAGTCCGAGCGTCTGAAGAATTTCGCCGATACTGTCGCCGATCGCGGGCGTCGGCGCGAGCGAAAGGTCGACGATTCCAAATTGCGTTTCAAGCCGTTCGGCAACCTCGCGCCCGATCAGTTCGCCAATGCGCGTGACGCGGAAACTCGCCGTCTTGATTTCTTCCGAAAGCTCCGACAACGTAAGTTTCTTCCCGGTCTCTCCGGCATTGGCGATACGGCGTTCGAGCGCGCTCTTCACGACGCCCGGTCCGGAAACGCCGATGTTAATCGTCGTTTCCGGCTCTCCGACGCCCATGTAAGCGCCCGCCATAAAAGGGTTGTCGTCGGGAATATTCGAAAAAACGACCAGTTTCGCGGCGGCGAAACCGTTGTTCGACGCGTCCATGTTGGCGATATCGAGAATCGTGTGTCCGAGCGTGTGGAGCGCGTCCATATTAATTCCCGCTTTACGCGACGCGGCGTTAATCGAAGCGCAGACGCATTTGGTCGAATTGAGGACTTCCGGCAACGACTCGATAACGACGCGCGCGCCGTCGGAAACACCCTTTTGAACGAGCGCGGAAAAACCGCCGACAAAATCGACTCGGCATCGCTGCCCCGCCTCGTCGAGCGTCTTCGCAAGCCGAAGCGCGGAGTTCTTATTGTGCCCCGAAAGAAGAATCGCCGCCGGAGAAATCGCGATACGTTTGTTCGTAATCGGAATCCCGTATTTGCAACCGACTTCGTCGCACACGTCGACCAGTCTGCTCGCGCGCGTCACGATCTTATGATAGACCTTTTTGCACATCTGATCGACGTTCGCGGACGCGCAGTCGTTCAAATTGAGAGCCATTGTCACCGCGCGGACGTCCAGGTGTTCGGCGTGCAACATGCGGATGGTGGAAAGAATTTCGTCGGTTCTAAGCATAAGGAGTCTCGGCGCGGGAGGCGATTAAATTGACGGTCAATACGGCGGAAAAAACGAATTCCCGCCGCCAAATCTTACAACGCGACATTATAAACGCAAACGCGGCGCGTTCAAGAGGGGAAACGCGGCGGCGCGTTCTCGAAAGACTTTTGGAAACGCGGAAATGAAAAAGGTTGGCGTTCGTCCAAAACGAGCTTGCTTCCTGAACGACGTCGCTAGTTGACAGTTGGAGAAATCAAAAGCGGCGATTCTTTTAAAAGTATTGATCTTCCGACGTCGCCGGATATAATGCGACGTCGAGGAGTCGGATTATGGACGAATTTAAACGCGGCGGTATTAAAACTTTTGACGAACTAACCATAACGGACGACTTTATGTTCGGCGTCGTCATGGGCGATCCAAAGAATCTCAAGCCTTTGCTGGAGTTCATATTAGGCGTAAAAATCGCGCAAATCGACTATCCGGAACGTCAAAAAACAATCGAAGTCAATCCTGATCGTAAGGGGATAAGGCTCGACGTCTACTGCGAAGACGACGAAAAAACAGTCTACGCGATCGAAATACAGACGTCCGACGAGAAAAACCTGCCGAAGCGCGTTCGATACTATCGGGATATGATCGACGTCAATATTCTCGATAAAGGCGCCAACTACAAGGAACTCAAAAAGAGCTTTGTCATCTTTATCTGCACGTTTGACTATTTCAGGAAGAACCGATATATGTATACGTTTGTCAATCAGTGTCAGGAGGACGTCAGTCTTTATCTTGGCGACGAAACGACGGCGATCGTATTGAACGTCAACGGGACGGTTGGGGAAATTAATGAAGAGCTTAAAGGGGCTCTTCGTTATATGGCGGGTCAGGCGCCTGCGGGAGGCTATGCGAAAACGCTTGACGCCGCCGTTAAAGAAGCCAGAGACAATAAGAAGTGGAGGAGGGATTACATGTCTATCGCGTTAAAATTTCAGGAATATGAAGAATTAGGCGAAGCAAGAGGAAAAGAGATCGGGAAAGAGATCGGGAAAGAGATCGGGAAAGAAATCGGGAAAGAAATCGGGAAAGAAATCGGGAAAGAAATCGGGGCGCTTGCGAATAAAGTTTCCGGCGTCAGGAACAATAAAGGAAAGATCT
>CAMZEO010000061.1 GCA_947305735.1 uncultured Planctomycetales bacterium
CGGCAAAAAGGGAGTTTTGTTGAGCGTTATGCCGTTGCCTGGAAAACCGATCGACGTTCGCCCCGCCAACAACAACACGTTCGCTCAGGCTAAAGCATTGTTCTTTAGTCGCACGCCTCAAAAGATACAAGGAGGCGCGAGCGGTCTGGGCTTTGTCATGGCAAAAAAAATCGGAGCTCACAATATTTTTGTTTGGGAACTTGACAACGTTTCGACTTTCCAAAGAGACGTGCAGTCGTGGGTCGCGAAAAAATTCAACAACGGCGCCGCCGCTTTAATTACCGATGAAACCGTAAACGTTCTCAAATGGTATTTTAAAAGAGGGTTTCGGTATTTTGCCTTCGACTTGACGGAAGTCGGCAAAGAATCGACCAAGCAGGCGATCGCGTATACGTTCGTGTCGACTCACATTTACTACCCTCTCGTGGTTAGCCGCATCGGCGGTTCCAATAAAAGTTCGACGGTCGACTTGATCGTTATGACTCCCAAAGACGTTTCGCTTACTATCAACGGCGCGATCACCGACGCCGTTCCGACCGGCGAACCGGCTTACGGCGCCAATCAGTGCGAGCTTGTTCGCGGCGGTTCCGTTTCCTTTACGATAGACGAGGTTCGAAAGCTCGACAAGTCGCTCGACGTCTTTGATAAGGAAACGAAATACGTTCGCGTCCGAAACTTTAAGTTTACGAAACCTCTTAATAGCTATAAGAATGACTTTACCGCCGTCGCCGACAAGAAATAGCAGTCGACGCGTTCCCCGTTTGGCGCGGTCAAAGGGAAGGATTGATTGACTCGGGCTATAAAACGTTTTTGTAGCCTGTGTTTTCCGCGTCCAACATTTACTGAGACGGAATACATTTTGGAGTTATTTTAATGAGCAAAACGACCTTTGTTCTTACGAACGTCGCGCTGATTATCGCGTTTGGCGCATGCCGAGCGAGTCATGCGGCGGACGGTAAAATTTTAATCTTCTCGACGCCGCCTGAACGAGTCGCCGCAGAGACCCCGCGTCCAAAAGATCCGATTCTTTTTGACTCGGGCGTTCCCGGTCATCTAAAAGAACTGCATCTGAAGGCGGCGCGCGAGGAAGAGTCGAACGACTTAAAAGCTTTGAACAGGACGCTCGCCGCGATCGAGTCGCGAACGCCCTATAATCGAATCGACGATCCCGACCCCAACGCGTATCGTTTTCCCGTTCCCGCTCCGGCGTCGAACGTTTCCGATTTTGTCGATCTCTCCGACGATTTCCTTGAAACGGCGCTTCCCAACGCGCGCGTTCGCGACGCGGGACGCTTCGGCGGAAATTTTGGTCTTTCTTTTGACGAGGAACAATGGAACGAGACTTACGACGCCGATTCTGTCGAATGCGACAATCCTGAATTGGCGCTCAAACTTAAAGAGTATGTCCGGGGGATAATAGACGTTCCGCTCGATCAGCTCGACGAAAACGACAATAGCTTCGTGAACGTCGTTCGATCGCGAGCCGTCGTTTCCTGGAACGGCAAAACGGACGGATCCGGGCTCGAAACGCTAATCGTTTCCAACGAAGAGGAGAGCGTAAGCGGGAGAAAAGCCGCGATGCTGACCGTCGTTCCGCTGCCGGGCAGACCGACCTCGATCGCAAGAGTCGGGGATGTCTCTTTTCAACGCGCCAAAAAGTTTTTTACGTCGAAACTTCCGGAATATCCCAGCGGAGGGGCTCCGAGTTTTCTGCATACTTCCAAAATGGTCGGGCCGCATAATATTTTCGTTTGGGAACTTAACAGCCTTAAGGAGTTTCACGAACAGACGATTCGATACGTCGAATATAAATATCAGGGGCGGGCCATGCCCTTAATCGACGCGAACGTTTTGCGGGTCGTCGATTCCTATCTTAAACAGGGAATACGGTATTTCGCGTTTGACTTAACGGAAGTCGGGAAACTCGGCAAGAAGGAAGCGATCGCCTACACGTTTCCTTCGGATAACGTTTACTATCCGCTCGCCGTCGGGCAAATGGGCGGTTCCGACAAGCGATCGGCGGTCGACATGATCGTCATGTCGCCCGGTAAAGGCGATCTTAACGTCAACGGCTCTATCACGGAGCTCGTTCCGAGCGGCGAGCCAAGTTACCGACCGAATCAGGCGGAGCTTGTTCGCGGGGCGAGAGTTGGGTTTAGCGTCGAAGAAATACGATATATCGATCCGTCTCTCGACGTCTTTGATCCGGGAACGCGCGGCGCTTACGTCAGAAATGTTAGATTTGCGAAGCCCCTCAACGGTTTCACCAAGGATATTGTCGCCGACAACGGTCCCAACGTCCCGCAAACGCGCGACGCGCCAATGCCGTCGCCGTTGGGAACGCCGATCGCTCAAAGCGCTCCCCCGATCAGGTATAATCCTTATCCGGTCAGGTGGCGCTATCCTCAACCGCCTGCTCGGAACCCCCGAGGATCCGGTATCGATTGGAGGGGCATATTAGACGGTATAAAAGACGCGTTGGGAAACGGCGGTTCTCGTAGACCGCCGGTCAGTAGCAGCAACGGCAACAATCCTCGTGTACCGGGGGTATATTGACATTCAAAAAACGACCTCTTACGAGTTCTCGAGACCGCGTTCGTTTCGCGAAGCGAGGAGCGCGGTTTTTGACGATCCGACTCCGTCCGATTCAATGGTCGTCGGGATTCCTCTTTGGGAGGATTTGGAACCTTGGCGCGATTTTTTGCGACTCGTCCAGACGTCGCAAATTGATCGCGCCTTCATTTTTAAGAACGTTCGTTTGTTTTGGGCGTCAATCCGCGAACAACGAAACGCCGAATTGGAACGAATCCCCTTTTAATCCGGCTCAAAGGCGGATAGAGAGATCAAGGTTGACATGATAAAAACGTAAAATGTAATTCCTTTTATTTTATGCTGTTGCGCGATGCTGCATGGCGCCAGCGCGAAAGCGGGCTGCGGAAAAATTTGGATCTATCCCTACGACTGGGAGAATTATTGGGAAGGATTCGATATTCCGCGCCCCTTGGCGGGTTCCGCGACCGAAGCCCCGTCTTACGCAAAGGATTCGTCGCAAGCGTCGCTTTTTCAAACGACGAGGTTCGTAAACTTGAAACGTCTCTCGCCGACGTCTTTGACGAGAAAACGGACGCCGTTCGCGTTCGCAACTTTAAGTTTACGAATCCTCTTAATAGCTATACGAAGGACTTTACCGCCGTCGCCGATCGTCCTCCCGTCGAATAACGCCGCGCCCGCGCTCCGCAGGAGCGCGCCTCTGTTTTCACCGCGTCGGGGGTAAGAATTATCGGGCGTTCAAAAGAGCGACGGCGATCTTTCCGGAAACGATCCGTCAAAGATTTTTCATCATTTTTTTTATTTTCTATTGATTCCTTTGTAAAAAGGGCACAATGAAGAAGGGAAATCCCTACTTCTTGGATTAAAAGGATGATAATAGTATGTTGACAAACACTTTCATTGACAGCGCAAAGGTCGTGTCAAAGGAACAAGCGAGGATCCCGAAAGACGTTAGGGGAGTTCTGGGCGTAACGGTCGGCGATCGCGTCTCTTTTATCGTAGAGGGTAATAGCGTCCGCGTCGTCAATTCGGCGGTTTATGCTGTGCAGGCGCTGCAAAAGGAAATGGTTGGCGAATCGGAACGCGCGGGGCTTGCTCCTGACGACGACGCGACGGCTCTTGTAAAAGAAACAAGAGACGCGGATAAAGCTTGAGAGTATTGATTGACATAAACGTCCTTATCTCCGCCGCGCTTAATCCGGACGGCGTCGCGTTTCAGGCGTGTCGAAAGGCGGCCTCATATCCCAATCGCGAGTTGATTTGCGAGCAAAATGTCGACGAACTTAAGCGCGTTTTTAATGAGAAGTTTTCGGACAAGACGATCGCGTTGGATCGCTTTTTGGCCGTCGCGCTTATGACGTTGGAACTCGCGCCCGTATCGTCCGAAGAGCGGGACGTCGAGGAGCAAATCAGAGACGCCGACGATCGTTCCGTATTTCGGGCGCCGACTGAAGCGGGCGCGGATATTTTAGTAACGGGCGATAAGGATTTTTTGGAATCCGGCGTTACAAAACCCGCTATTCTAACGCTGTCTGAATTTGTCAATTTGAAGTAAAAAATGACGCTCGACAAAAATTAGAAGCGCCCCAAAAGCTAGACGTCGCGGTATGACGCCAACGAGAAGGGCGTCTTTTTACGCCGCGAAGAATAAGATTCCGTTCAAACCGCTTTGAATTTGCGGCGGGTGATCGAACGCGGGTTATTCGCCCTTTTTACGTTGGCGACCGAGGGGAGTATTATGACGAAATTGCATTATTTGTTCTTCGCGTCGGTTCTTTCTTTCGCGTCGCCTCCTGGCGTCGCGTCGACGACCGCGTTTGGAATCGCGGACTCCTTGTCGACCGCGTTCGCCGAACAGCGCGACGTCGACGGACCCGGAGCGATCAATCGTTCCGAAGAAGCGCCGATACAGACCGAAAACGTCGCTTCGCGTCGCAAGATTAAGATGATAAACGGGGAATATCACCCTGAGAAAATCGGATCTTTCATTGTTCGCGACGTCGAGGGAGGCGTTTCGATAGACGGTCTTTCCGATGACGTGCGACTGGAGGACGGAAAACTCGTTCTGCCCGAGCAAATTAACGGGAAACAAGTCGTTGAAATCGGCAAGTATGCGATTGCCGGAAAGAGTTCGCTCAAGAGTTTGCTCAAGGAAGTCGTTATTCCCGAGGGCGTGAAGACGATCGGACAAAGCGCGTTCAGCGGTTGCGCTTCGCTGACAAACCTGTTTATTCCCGCAGGCGTCGAAACGATTGAAGAGGGCGCTTTTACCGGTTGCGACGCGACGATTGAAGTCGCGCCGGAGAATCCCAACTATGTTTCCGACGACGGCGTTCTCTTTGACAAGGCGAAAGAAATTTTGCTGTATTTTCCCCCCTCCGTCTCCGTTCGATCGTACGCGATCCCAAGGAGCGTTCGAAGAATCGGAAACTACGCGTTTTACAATCGCGCTTTTTTAGCGAGCGTCGTTATTCCCGACGGAGTCGTGGAAATAGGCGACGGCGCGTTTTGCGGTTGTTCCTCGCTGACAAGCGTCAAGCTTCCCGACAGCGTCGAAAGTATAGGAACTCGCTTTAGCTCGGGAGGCGGCGCGTTTGAAGACTGCGCTTCGCTGACGCGGGTCGTTCTTCCCAAAAGAGCGAAAACGCTCGGCGCTCATACGTTCCGGTATTGTTCTTCATTAACGAGCGTTATCCTTCCCGAAGGAATTGACGCGATCAACAGAGGAACCTTTAACGAATGTTCGTCCCTTAAAAGCGTCGTCCTTCCCGAGGGCGTAAAATCGATCGAATTCATTGCGTTTAAAAACTGTTCCACGCTTTCGGAAATTGTTTTTCCATCAGGAGTTCAATATATACGTTCCGGCGCTTTTTTCGGTTGTTCTTCGCTGACGAGCGTCGTCTTTCGCGACGGACTCAAAGCGATTAACGAAGAGGCGTTCGATCATTGTTCTTCGCTCGGACGCGTCGTTTTTCCCGAAGGACTTGAAATAGTTGGCGCAAACGCGTTTAGGGAGTGTTCCTCGTTGAAAGAAGCGAATTTGCCCGACAGCGTTCGACGAATCGACCCCGGCGCTTTTTGGTTTTGTTCTTCGTTGACTCATTTTACAGTCCCCAAAAACGTCAAAAAACTCGAAGGGATTTTTTACCGTTGCTATTCGCTGAGGAAATTCGTTATTCACAAAGACGTTGAAAAAATTCACGACCGGGAATTTGATTATTTTGGCCCAATGTTCGAGGTTGATCCGGAGAATCCCTATTATTTGTCGGAATCCGGAGTTCTTTTCGATAAGAAAAAGGAAACGCTCATGCGTTTTCCAACCTCGAGTTCAATTCGATCCTACGAGATTCCGTTGGGCGTTAAAAGAATTGAATCGAGCGCGTTTTCCGGTTGTTCTTCTCTGACAAACGTCGTTATTCCCGACTCCGTGTCTTATATTGGAACGAACGCTTTTTCCGAATGTTCCGCTCTTGCGCAAATCGATATTCCCGAATCTGTTACGATAATTAACGATTACGCTTTTTACGGTTGCGCTTCGTTGACGCGCGTCGTCGTTCCCAATTCCGTCAAGATTATTAATCACGGCGTCTTTTCCAATTGTTCTTCGCTGAAAAGCGTCGCGCTTTCCGAGGGAATCGACGCGATCTCCGCGTCTATGTTTGCCGACAGTTCCGCGCTCGAGAGTCTGGTCGCGCCCGAAGGCGTCAAAAGAATCGAACTCTTCGCGTTCCTGCGTTGCTCCTCTCTGGCGAGCGTGGAAATACCCAAAAGCGTTGAAGAAATCGACCCGAGGGCGTTTTCGTTCAGCGGCCCAGCGATTAAGGTCGATCCGGAGAATCCGTATTATTTTTCAGAATCCGGAATCCTTTTCGACAAGGCGAAAGAAACGCTTATTTCCTTTCCTTCCGGCCCAAACCCTGTTTGCAACGTGCCCGAAACTGTCAAAACAATCGGCCCCGAGGCGTTCTCCTACTATCCGTCGCTGAAAAAAATCGTTATTCCCAAAGGAGTTGAAGCTATTGACGAGATCGCTTTCGCTAATTGCGGCGCCGCGATCGACGTCGATCCGAACAACGCTTATTTCCGTTCCGAATCGGGCGTTCTCTTCGATAAAAAGATGGAAACGCTCGCGAGATTTCCGTCGTCGAGTCGGGTTCAGAGCTACGAAATACCAAAGACGGTCAAAAGGATCGCCAACCATGCGTTTGAGGGATGCTCGTCGTTGAAGAGCGTCGTTATTCCCGAAGGAGTTGAAACAATCGGTTACGAGGCTTTTTTAGACTGCGCGACGCTCGCCGAACTGAACCTTCCCGCCAGCCTTAAAACGATCGAGACATGCGCTTTTCGCGGTTGTTCTTCTTTGACGAGCGTCGTTTTGCCTGAAAGCTTAAAAGCCGTCGAGCCCGGAATTTTTTCCAATTGTTCCGCGCTAAAAGACGCGCTCCTTCCCAGAAGCGTCGAAAAGATTGCCGACGGCGCCTTTTCTGGTTCTCCAGTCAAAATCCGCGTCTACGAAGGTAGTTACGCCGAATATTGGGCGCGTTTTAAAAGACTCGATCACGAGATTATCAGGCAAGAATAACCTCAGACCGAAGTCGCGTCGCGGCGCGGTTCGCGCGGCTCTTGCAAGACGACGAAAAAGCCGCGAAGGCGTTTGTCGGCGACGAGCCGGAAATTGCCGGGAAACTGAAATATCAGGATTGGAAGGGCTCGTTGGAGGGCGCGGGGGGTCGGAAATCGGATCATGCGAATGTCCTGAAAAATCAATAATTTGAGGATACTTTCGAAAATCGGGAAGAGGTCGGACGCCCCTTTCGAACCCTTGCGGCAACGGGTCGTTCGTCGTCCTCGCGACCATTGAGGTTCCGCGACGAGAAGCTCCGGGGTTTTGGGACGCGTCGCGCGATAATGTTGGAAAAAGAAGATCGGTCGCTCGCGTCCGCTTTCGGCGACGGTCGCATCCAGTTCCCGTTCAACCCATTCGAGGCGGTTTTTATAAACGCCGTCTGTTTCGCAAATATCGTTGGGATAAAGCGTTACAAATTGAAATCCGCCGATTTCGCGCCGACGGTTTCCGGGCGTTTTACAAACTTTTTCCCAAAGGGCGCGCGAGTCGCCCGTATATTCGCGGCCTTCCGCGCAGAGAACGCGCCGCGTTTCAACGGGAAGAGCGGCGTCTAACGTTTCGCAAAAAGGAACGAGTTGCTCCTCGGGCGTCGAGACGGTCGTAAAGTTGCGCGGAAGCGTAATTGACGGCGAGTCGAATCGCTTTGGCTAATCGCGAGATTGCGTTTCCTGGGAATTGTCGGGGAAGAATCCCGGATAGAAGGAGCCTGCAAAACGCAAGACCACGTCGTCGAACGTCTTTTCGGACGCGACCGCGGCGGCTTCGGCGAAGAGGGACGCCGTTTTCAAAAAAATCGCGGCGCGGCAGTTTGTCGACGCGCGTATTTTTCCTGTTTTCTAAAAAACGCGGCAAAAGACGCGAGTCGACGTTCTGTCGACGGCGCCTTTCGCCGCGCGCGCGACGACGTTTTAACGGGCGATAAATTCAAGGCACAAAGGCAGCGCTTCGCGCCAATACTCCCACGTGTGACCGCCGTCGCGGACGCGGAGTTCGCACGGGACTTTTGCGACGCGCGCTTCGTTAAAGAACGCCCAATTGCCCTTGATTAGACCGTCGTCGTCGCCGCAGTCGAGCGTGAAGCGGACGGCGTTTTTGTCCGCGAGATTCTTGACGAGCGCGTGCGGGTCGTTGGCGAAGTAATAGTCGTCAAATCGCTCGTCGGTTTCGGTCATGTCGTCGCGCGACTTATACCGCTTGAGAAATTCCTCGAACGAATGCGTTTCGACTTCGTCTTTGGTTCGAATCGCGGCGCTCATGGCGTAGCAGGAGTCGAACATGTCCGGATGGCGCAACGCGTAAAGCATGCATCCGTATCCGCCCATGGAGAGTCCGGCGATCGCGCGGTCCTTTTTGTCCGTCTTGCAACGGTACGAACGTTCGATTTCGGGAATCAACTCGTTGAAGAAGAACGACTCGTATTTGCACGAATCGTCGGCGGAGTCGCGATACCAGTCGCTTCGAGCGTCCGGCATGACGACGACGCGTTTCTGATCCGGACGAGCCGCGAAATACGCGTTGCAAATATTGACCATATTCCCCTGTTTGTCGTCGCTCCAATTCGTTTCGTTTCCGCCCATTCCGTGCAGGAGGTACAGAACCGGATAGAAAAGAGACGTCGTCTGATACTCGTTGGGAACGTAAACGCGATACTTGACTTCTCGTTTGAGATAGTCGCTGTAAATCGTTTTCGACTCGACTCTTGCGCCGGACGAACCTTCTTTGGGCGCGAGCGATTTCTCTAACTCGCGCAGTTTCGCGAGCGCGTCGGGATTCTCGGGCAGCGGCGCGTCTTTAGCCGCGACGAGCAGGTCGTCGAACAAGACGTTGATTTGGCCCTGATAGTCGTTGCAGTCGGAAGTAATGGCGACGACGATATTTTGGTCGGGCATGACGACGCAGAACTGGCAATACGCGCCGTCGCCGCGATAGACGTTGTGGCGGCAGCGCCAGAACTGGAAGCAATAACCCTGCGCCCAGTCGCTGTTCGGATTGTCGCCGTTGGAGACGTGTTTGGTCGTCGCGTTTTCAATCCATTCGGCGGGAAGGAGTTGTTCGCCGTTCCACATGCCCTTTTGCAAATAGAATTGGCCGAATTTTGCTATGTCTTCGGTCTTGAGGAAAAGCCCCGTGCCCCCTTTGGAGACTCCCTCCGGAGACTGTTCCCAGACGGGCGTTTCAATATGGAGCGGTTCGAAAAGACGCGGAATCAGGTAGTCGCGCGTCGTCTGGCCGGTCGCTTTTTGAAGCGCGGCGGAGAGCATATACGTGCCCGCGGTGTTGTAGCGGAAGAACGTCTTCGGCTCGTGTTCGACCGGATGTTGCAGGAACAGACGAACCCACGTCGGATTGTCGCCCGTCGGAGGAACGTATCGGTCGTACGCGGAAACGACGAGGTTCGGAAGCGACGGCTCCGTAGAGTGTCCGCACGACATTGACAGCAGCGATTCAATGTCGACGTTTTTAAGATTCTCCGACGGATTTTCCGGAACGTCGTCGGGGAAGATATCGACGATTTTCTGGTCGAGCGACAATTTGCCTTCGGCGACGGCGAATCCAATCGCGGTCGAGCAGAAACTCTTGCTGAGCGAGTACATCGCGTGCGGAATCTCGGGACCGTTGGGCGCGCGCCACGCTTCCGCGACGACTTTGCCGTCGCGCAAAATCATCACGCTGTCGACGCGATTGAATTTTTCGTCGAGATCGCGAATCGTTTTCGCGACGTCGTCGGAGGAGAGACCGACCGATTCGGGCGTCGCTCTGGGTAGAGATCCGTTTTCGTCGAGATTTTGGGAGTAAAGCGCTTGCGAAACGACAAAGGCAAACGCGGCGATCGTCGCGACGATCAAATGTTGACGTTTCATTTTTTTTTCCTTTCGCTGACAAAAGCGTTGAAACAGTTTTCCCGCTCGATTATAATGTTCGCGGCAAGCGAGGTCAAGCAATTGTCGCACGCGGGAGCGAACTTGACGACTCTTCGACGACGGCGCCGCGCGGAATCGTCGAACATTATTGACAAAACGAAAAAGCTCCGCCTCGTTTCCGTTCGTGATCGTTTGACGGCGCGCAAAACATCAGGAGTAAATTTAGAATGGGCAAATCCTCAATAATCGGTCTTTTTGTCGCGTTTTTGGCGTTGGGTTCGGTCGCTTGCGCGCAGGAATTCAATCTCGACGACTATGTCGACGAGTCCTCGAATTCTTTAAAAGCGTTCGATCCCAACGAATGGCAGGTTCCTGAAAACGCGTCGATTGACGAACTCCTTGAACTTCACGACAAGATGGAGAATAAAGAGGCGCCCGATTACGACGAGAACGTCGACTTTTTGGCGATTAGTCGTACGGTCTCCCAGTTTGGAATCGATCTTTCCGACAAAGTTTTGTCATTTGGCGACGAGTTGACGCGCGAACAATTTGAAAAGGCCGTTTGTATTAAAGTTCATGCGTTGTTGCTTGCGGCGGAGTCGGACGATTCGGCAACGCGCAAACTCAACGAGTTTGTCAACGACCTGCTTGTCAAAGCGACGAACGAGGACGAAGTCCTTTTTGTCGTTAAAGTTAAATATCTTATATTGAACAATATCGGAATCGACAAAAGAATTCGCAATCTTGCCGACGCCGCGCTTGCGCGACCCGAGCCGAAAGTTCAAAGTTTTGGCGCCGCTATCCGTACGCGCGTCGGAAGAGTTTTTCTGACAAAACTTTTCGACATGGGTGTTGTCGATTTTAACGACGACGATCATGATTTCGATCTTTCTTACCTCGGAAACGACGAAGATTCTCCGGAAGATTCGCTTGCGAGTTATCATGATTTCTACGATAGTATTATTAACGATTCCAACCGCGCTCAGAGCGTTCGCGAGACCGCGATGGAGTTAAATTTAGGCGTTTTCTTTGCGGAAGCGCGACTCGTCGACGCGGACGACGATTTTGACGACGGCGACTCCAATTCCGACGGCGCTTTTAACGAGAACGAGGAAGAGAATTCCGTTTTGGAAAAAGGGGACGAGTTCTTCTTCTCCTGCATCGATCAGGATGTGTCTCGAGACGCGCGTAAATTCTTCTATGAAATATGGTTCCTGGGCGGCTTTCCATATTACGATCCGGACGAGACCGACGAGACGCGCGATCGTTTTGAGCGCGTTTTAGCGAGATTGCGTCAAGAAAAAGACCGCGAGCTTCGCGACCAGGAACATTATTTTCATTCTCATCGCCTACTGGAAAAGGCCGACTATCTTGACGACGAAGCGACGGCTTTGGAAATGGACGAATACGCCGACAAAATTCTCGACCTGATCGATCCCGAAGATTCCGATCGCGTTCCGCATTCGGTCGCGTTAAAAGCGAAAGCCGCGATGATTCGCGGGCAATACGCGCGCGCCGTCGACCTCGTGGACGACTATTTCGGCAAATACGACGACACAACCGATTTTTGTCTCGAAATGTTGACGGAGATTAAGTGCGGCGCCGTTGCGAATATCGTGAAAGACGAACCTGCTAAGTATGACGACTACGCCGTTTACGTCGACGAACTCCTTGAAAAGGGCGACGACGTTCGCGCGAGTATGATCGTCGCCGCGCGGACTGCCTCCGTCCTTGCCAGAATCGCGGACGCCGACGGAAGTCTCGACGATTTCAACAAGGCGATCGAAACGTTCAAAGAAGATTTCCGCCGTTGTCCCTGGTGCTACGACGCGTATGCCGACAGCGAAGAATCGATCGAAAAGATCGGCGCAATTAACGGCAAGCCCGATCTTTATAAAACGACCGCAGAAGAAATCATCGAGATCGGCGAGAATTCAAGCGACCGTATCGCAAGGATTTGCGCGTCCCTGTTGAGGTTGCGCGTCGCTAACGACGACGAAGAAAACGGAAACTACTTCGACGACGAAGAAGACGGAAACGCCTTTGACGAGGACGAAGACGGCGCGCGCGAGTTTGAAGACGGCGAGGGGGAATCCGTCGATCTTGACGACGTCTTTGATTGAGGTTCGACGGCGGACTTCCGGTTTGCGCGGCGAGCAATTCAAGACGAGCCGCCAACGCGGCGTTCCTTAACCGCGACGCTCGAACGCATATTCTCCAATCGCCTTCTCGAGGGCGCGGAGACATTTCGCCTTGAAGCTCGTGGTCGGGCGGCGCGATATTAATCGTCAATGTGAATAAATTTAGGAGACCAACGATGACAATGACTCCCAAACCGCTCAAGCTGACCTCCGAATGGGACAAAACGTTTCCAAAGAGCGATAAAGTCGACCATTCTAAAGTAACGTTCGTTAATCGTTACGGCATAACGTTGGCCGCAGATCTTTACTTGCCCAAAAGCGCGAAAGGCAAATTCGCCGCGATTGCCGTTTCCGGACCGTTTGGCGCCGTTAAGGAACAGGTTTCCGGACGGTACGCGCAGGAATTGGCGGAGCGCGGCTTTTTAACGATCGCGTTTGACCCGTCTTTTACCGGCGAGAGCGGGGGCGAACCCCGATATATGGCTTCTCCCGATATCAACACCGAAGATTTTCAGGCGGCGGTCGATTACTTGTCGACCCGCGACGACGTCGATCCCGAGCGTATCGGTATCGTCGGTATTTGCGGTTGGGGCGGCATGGCGCTTAACGCCGCCGCGCTCGACACGCGCATTAAGGCGACCGTTACGTCGACGATGTACGATATGTCGCGCGTAACCGCCAACGGTTACTACGATTCGGAAGACAACGAAGAAGCGCGCCACGCCAAAAGAGTCGCCGCGAACGCTCAACGAACTGAAGACTATCGCAACGGAACCTACAAACTTGCGGGAGGCTTGCCCGATTCCGATCAGCTCCCGGAGGACGCCCCGCAATTTATGAAGGACTACGTCGCTTATTATCGCGAACCGATTGGTTTTCATCCTCGTTCGGTCGGCGGCGGAGCCGGGTGGAACGTTATCGGGTGCGTTAGCTTTCTTAATCAACCGATTTTACAATACGTCAACGAGATACGCGGCGCCGTGCTGATGATTCACGGGGAGAAAGCGCATTCGTGCTATATGAGTCGGGACGCTTATGCGGCGATGACGATCGACAATAGCTTTTCCGACGAAAAGTTCCTGAAAAACAAGGAATTGTTGATTATTCCCGGCGCCGTTCATACGGATTTATACTATAAAATGGACGTCATTCCGTTCGACAAGATTCAGACGTTCTTTGAAGAGTATTTGAAGTAAAGCGCGAAAAGTCGGCGCGCTCAAACAACGCGCCGCTTAAACGCATGTCTCCAGCCGCCTTCTAAAGGGCGCGGAGGGCTTGTCCCTCCGAGCCCGGCGGCCGCGTCGATTGACGAATATCCGTTAAAATCGGCTTCTCAAGCAGGGCGTCGCCCAAACGCAAGACGTCCAAACTCTATTTCAGATCAATTCTCTAAAAGACGACGCGTTCTCTTCATTTGCGTCTTTAAAAGTCTGAAACGCCAAAAAGTCTCTCTGAAATTCCGCCGGTTTTTACCGTACGCATACTTTTTGACCGCGAAAAATTGCCGTTTTATGTAGGACTGTTTTTTGACCAAAAGAAGAGTTTTTTCTTGCCGAAGGTTAGTGGAAAGTAGAATTAGGGAAGATGATTTGTTTAGGTTGCAAACGGTCAAAAAGCGCCCTTTTGGCGTTTCTTTCAGAGGAATCGTCGTTTCTGCCAATCTTCTCAAATCTCCGGTTTTTCAAGAGTTATAGATTCCATAAAATCAATCGGGTTCGTCGGTTCCGTTGCGTCTGCGCTCCGATTTCGGAGGAATCGGCGATCAAGAGAAGACGCAAATGATTTACGACAAAAAGGCGCTCAACGATTTTGTCGACCGTTGGCGCGGCAAAGGATATGAAAAAGGGGAGACTCATCAGTTCTGGACGCAACTGCTCAAAGCGATCGGCTATCCCCACGCCGACGACGTTCTTTTCGAACGCCGTTTGCCCTCGGGCGGGTTTATCGACGTCTGGCTGCGCGACGCCGGAGTCTTAATCGAGCAAAAATCGCTCGGCGTCGATCTGGATAAAGAGGAATCGTGTCGGGGCAAATTGAAAACGTCGCTTGATCAGGCGCTCGACTACGTCGACGAACTGCCGCTCCTCGAGCAACCGCGTTACGTCGTCACGTGCAATTTCGAGACGTTTCGCGTTTACGACCGCAACCCGCACAATAGAAGCGAACTCGCGAAAAGCGCGTTTGAATTCACACTTGACGAATTAGCGGAACATCCCGAATATCTCCGTTTTATCAGCGACCCCGCCAACAGTCGTCTTGAAAGAGAAAAACAAGTTTCGATTCAGGCGGGCGAACTTGTCGGCAAACTCTACGACAAGTTGCGCGAAGGGTATCTCGACCCGGACTCCGAGGAGTCCAAACACGCGCTCAACGCGCTTTGCGTTCGGCTCGTCTTCTGCTTATATTGCGAAGACGCCGACCTTTTTGAGAAAGACGCGTTTTACAACTATCTCAAAGACGCGCCTGTCAGCGGAATCCGCAAGGCGCTCAGGGACCTGTTCCGCGCTCTGGACACGGAGATCGCCGACCGCGACCCTTACGATCTGGAAATTAAAAAGTTTCCCTACGTCAACGGCGGTTTGTTTCGAGGCGACTACGAGATTCCGAACTTTACAGAGGAGACGAAACGCTTTTTGCTTGAGGAAGCGTCCAAGCCCGTCGACTGGTCGCAAATCTCGCCGACGATTTTCGGCGGGATTTTTGAGTCGACGTTGAATCCGGAAACGCGTCGGTCGGGGGGCATGCACTACACCTCACCCGAGAATATCCACAAAGTGATCGATCCTCTTTTTCTCGACGACCTCAAAGCGGAGTTTGCGGCGATTCGCGACGAAGAAGGAACGACGCCGAGGAAGAGAAAAGTCGCGCTGACGAATTATCATAAGAAGCTCTGTTCGCTCAAATTCTTCGACCCCGCGTGCGGCTCCGGCAATTTTCTGACTGAAACGTATCTTTGCTTGCGCAAGCTCGAAGACTCCGTCCTGCGCGAACTTTGGAAGGGTCAGACCGTCATGGGGTTCGGCGACGAGGCGATCACGGGCGACCGCGTCAAGTTGAGCCAGTTCTACGGGATCGAGATCAACGACTTCGCCGTCGCCGTCGCCAGAACCGCCCTTTGGATTAGTCGGCTCAACGCCAACGGCGACGCGTCGATGTTTATGGAAATGGGAAGCGACGACTTTCCGTTGCAGGAGTCGGCGAACATTGCGCAGGGCAACGCGTTAAGGATCGATTGGAACGACGTGTTGCCGGCGAGCGAGCGTTCGTTTATTATGGGGAATCCGCCGTTTATAGGTTACTCGAATCACACGAAAGAGCAGGAATCCGATAGAGCCTTAATTTTTGGCAAAGTTAAGACGGTCGACTACGTCGCCTGTTGGTATTGGAAGGCCGCCGAATATATGGGGGATTTGCCTGTTCGCGCGGCGTTTGTGTCGACGAACTCAATATGTCAGGGACAGCAGGTTGAACCTATCTGGAAGCCGCTTTTTAACAAAGGGTTTCATATCGACTTTGCGTGGACGTCGTTCGTTTGGAATAGTGAAGCCGTCGATCAAGCGCGCGTTCATGTGGTCGTGGTCGGATTTTCGAAGCAATTAAGAGAGAAAACTCTATATAATGGCGCGGACGTCGCGCGTCCAGCTAATATTAACGCTTATCTCACTCCTTCGTCGAACGTGTTTGTTGAAAAACATTCAAAACCGTTATGCGACGTTCCCGAGATGTCGCAAGGTTTTAAGCCGGCAGACAACGGTTACTTGCTTATGTATCGCGAAGAACGAGATGAATTTCTCGCTAAGGAACCAGAAGCTGCAAAATGGATTAGACCATTCTCTATGGGAGCCGATTTTATAAAAGGGGACGAGCGTTATTGTCTTTGGTTAAGGGATGTTACTCCTTCTGATATTATGTCGTTACCCGCTGTTAAAGAGCGCGTTGACGCATGTAGAAAATGGCGTTCTCAACAAATAGAAACCGGAGACGCTTTTAAATTGAGAAACACGCCGCATCTTCTTAGACCGTGTAATAAATTTCACGATACGACATATATCGGCGTTCCAGTAGTCTCGTCTGAACGGAGAGACTATGTGCCATTTGGGTTTGTTACCAATGGAATGATTCCTGGCAACATGCTATATTTTGTCGAGACCGATTCACTGTATCATTTTGGGGTGATGACGAGTCAATTCCAAAACGCGTGGATGCGAATCGTGGCGGGAAGACTTAAGAGCGATTATCGTTATGCTAATGTTATTGTCTACAACAACTTCGTTTGGCCCGATCCAACGCCGGAACAGCGCGAGACAATAGAAACCCGAGCGCAAGCCGTGCTTGACGCCCGCTCGAATTACCCCGACAAATCGCTCGCCGACCTGTACGACCCGGATAAAACGCCGTCTGACCTTCTGACAGCGCACAAGGCGCTCGACAAGGCGGTGGAAGCGGCGTACGGGGGCGATTTCGACGGAGACGAGGAGAAAATCGTCGCGCATTTGTTCAATTTGTACGCGGAGAAAACCGGCGGAAAATAACGCGAACCGGTAGTTTGCCGCCGGATCCGCGTTGCGGTCGGTTCGGAGTCGCGTTGGTCGTTTGACGTTTAGGCGTCAAACGGCGAGCAAAGAAACGCGGAGTCGTTCCCCGGCGCCGTAGCGAGCGCGTCTATCGTCGCCCCCGTCAGATCGACTGCAACTCGCTTTGAAGAGCCTTGACTTTTACTTCGAACTCTTCTTCGGTCATTTTGACCTTGCGAGCCGCCTGCGTCAGCGTTAAGAGTCCGTCTTGAACCAGATCGGCAAGGGTGAATAACGTTCCTTGTTTCAGCCCCAGTTCTCGTCCTTCCTCGCGTCCTTGCGCTCGTCCTTCCTCGCGTCCTTGCGCTCGTCCTTTTTCCAGATTTTCTCTTTCTCTGGCCAAGTCGTAGGCTTCTCGAAGCGCTTCTTCGTTAAAAAGTTCGTCTAACATGAAAGCGACCCTCTGCTTATGAGCTTGCAAAAACGCGTCAAGAATTTGCGTCGACGCGCGTTCATTTGCCGGAGCGCGCCAGATTTCGAGGTTATGTTTTGACGGCATAGGGTTTTGCCCGTAAGTCGGCGGCCTCATGCCAACTGTAATTTGCTTTGAAGAGCCTTGACTTTTACTTCGAACTCTTCTTCGGTCATTTT
>CAMZEO010000062.1 GCA_947305735.1 uncultured Planctomycetales bacterium
ATCTACACGATATCGAACACTCTTTCCCTACACGACGCTCTTCCGATCTCGGCTTGGCGGGACGATCGATGGTCTTTCCGGGGTGGAACGGATCCGGAACGTTCTTCTGGGCGGGTTTGGCCGCGACCTTCTGTTTTTCGATCTTGACGAGTCCGGGAAGCGTGAAGCTGGCTTTTTCGCCCTTCGAGAGTTCGCATTTGATCACTTCGCCAAGCTGATCGACGACGGCGGCGACGTCCTTCTTGTTTAAGGAGGTCTTTTCGGCAAGGACTTGGATCATTTGCGTTTTAGTCAGGGGTTTGGAGTCGCACTTTTTGCAGCACGCGGCCTTAGCGGGAGCTTTCTTTTCTTTCGCCATTAAAGTAATCCTTTATCAGTAGCGATTGTGAAGCGGATAAGGTTGTAAACGCAAGTCGAACGCCGACGCCAAATTTGCCGCCGTCCGCTGGAACGGCAAAGGACGTCGATCTGGCGAACGCTCGTCGCGTTAAACGGAATTCCGGCGCGAAGCCGATATTTTTCGGCTCGACGCCTCGAACGACGTATATTTTTATACGTTATTTTTGCCGACGTCAACGTGAAACAGCGTTTTTTTCCCAATTTTCTGCTTTTTTTTCAAAAAAAGACCTAAAAAAGCCTCCGTTTTCAATGATAAAATGTGTCAACATTATGTTTTTAGGGATTTACGACCGACTTCTCAGAAAACGCGAGGGCGCGTCAAAAGCGCCGCGGCGACCCCGCCCTTACTTTACAAAACGGCGTTTTTTCTTAAAATAACGAGGTCAGGTTTTCGCGATCGTTTTGAGAAGCGTCGCCGACGAACTTGTCAACGCGTTTTTTCCGGCGCCGAGGCGTCGGCAGTTCCATCGGATATTTATTCGCAAAGGTTTGCAAATGCAATACAATATGGTCAGCGCTCCTGACTTCATGCCCAGTCATATGCTCCGCGACGTCCAGAACCGCAAATTTCTCGACGTGTTCAAGCGCGTTTATTCGAGCGTGCCGTGGTACCGCAATCTTCTTGAAGAAAATAACGTCAAGCCGGAATCGATCAAGTCGATCGCCGATATTGTCAAGTTGCCGTTTATTAAGAAGACGGATCTTCGCGAAACGTATCCGACCGGAATGTTCGCTCGTCCGATGAGAGATATTATTCGTTTCCACGCTTCGAGCGGCACGACGGGCAAGCCGATCGTTATGGGTTACACGCGCCGCGATCTCGACGTCTGGTCGGAATGCGTGAGCCGCGCGTTGTGTATGTTCGGGATAACGGAAGACGACGTCGTTCAGGTCGCTTACGGATACGGTCTGTTTACCGGCGGTCTCGGGCTCCACGACGGTTGTTCGAAGCTTGGCGCGACGGTTCTTCCGATTTCCGGCGGCAACACGGAGCGTCAGCTTACCTTGATGAAAGACCTTGGCGTCTCGGTAATCGCCTGCACGCCGAGTTATTTTCTCCACATTCTTGACCGCGCGCGCAAGGTTGGGTTCAATTGGGAAGAGGCCAAGCTCAAGCACGGCGTTTTCGGCGCGGAACCGTGGAGCGACGAAATGCGCAAAGTCATTGAAGCAGAAACCGGAATCGAGTCGCACGACATTTACGGGTTGACCGAAGTTTCCGGGCCTGGCGTCGGCGGCGACTGTTTCTGCCACGGCGGCATTCATATCTTTGAAGATCATTTCTATCCTGAAATCGTCGATCCCGACACGCTCGAGGCGTTGCCCGACGGCGAGCTTGGAGAACTCGTCTTCACGACGCTCGACAAAGAGGGAATCCCTCTTATCCGGTATCGCACGCGCGACATGACGCGCATTATGCCCGACCGTTGCGCCTGCGGGCGGACGATCCGGCGCATCGATCGCATCTCGCACCGTTCCGACGATATGATGATTATTCGGGGCGTCAACGTCTTTCCGAGCCAGATCGAATCGATCCTTCTGGATATTGATCCGACGCTCGTCAATTACCAGATCATCCTCGCCAAGGACGAGAGCGGACTCGACACGATCGAAGTTCGAGTGGAGCCGAGTCCCGAGAAATTCACGCAACTTTGGAACGACGATTCCGCGAAAGAAGCGTTCCGTCGCGTTATCGCCGCCAAACTTAGAGACACCGTCGGCATAGGGTTCAAGACGACGCTCGTCGCGCCCGACTCGTTGCCCAGGAGCGAAGGCAAGATTCAACGCGTCTTCGACAACCGCGGCAAGAAGAGCTGATCGTTCTTTTACGGACGGCGTTTTCACGGGGTCGGATCCGCGCGTCCGACCTTTTTTTATCGTTTTTAAATTTGCCAACCGACAAGTTCGCACAATATGTCAACGATCGACGACGCTCGCGGCTTTTTTTCGCGCGTTCGACGCGAACAAGGCTTGTCCCCCGAGGAATACGTCCGCGGATTCCAATTCGGCTTTATCGACGACGCTCCTTTCGACCCCTCCGACGCGCTCGCCTCGATTCTCTATCGAAAGCGCAATTCGACGGCGCCGCGCGTCGTCGATCGTCTCTCCTTTCGCCCCGAGGTCGTCGGAATCGCCGGCGCGGGTCTTATGGGCGTTTCGATCGCGGCCTCGTTTCTCGGCGCGGGCGTTCGCGTTTGCCTTTACGATCCCTTCGAACCCGCGCTGACGAGCGCGAGGGAACGTCTTCGCGCCGAATATCTGACGCAACGCGATCGTCAAGGACTCGCGTTGGACGACGCGTCCGACGAACGCGCGTTTGTCGCGCGACGCGTCGACGAGTTGACGGAAACGACTCGTTCGCTCGATCGCCTCGCCGAATTGGCGGTCGTCGTCGAATCGATTCCCGAAAAGCTCAAATTAAAGACGAAATTCTACGGCGAGCTTGCCAAACGCGCCGCCGTTCCGATCCTGCTTTTGACAAACACGTCGTCGTTGCGCGTTTCCGATCTTGCGGAGGCTCTTCCGGTCGAACCCGACGCGAACGCGAGTCGGACGCGGTTTGCCGCGTTCCATTTTTTTCATCCCGTCGCGCGGCGCAATCTCGTCGAAATCGCGCCCTGCTTCGAGACGTCTCAGAAGACGATCGATCAAACCGCCGCGTTGGGGCGGACGATCAATAAGATCCCGATCGTCGTCGGAGACGGTCCCGGCTTGCTTGTCAACCGATTGTTGCAGGCGTATCTTAACGAGTCGCTTAAAGCGCTCGACGGAGGCGTCGCGCCGGAGAGGCTGGAGTCGATCTGTTTGGCTATGGGAATGGAGGGATCGCCGCTTCGGATAATCGACGAAATAGGCGTCGACGTCTCGATTCATGCCGGCTTGTCTTTTCTCAAAGCGTTTCCAGACAGGACGTATCGATCGTCCGCGCTAGAGCGACTCCTGCGCGACGGCAAACTCGGTCGCAAGACGAAACTGGGTTTCTATCGGTACGCGTCGACTCGAAGTTGGGTCGACGACGCCGAATTATGTTACTCGGAACCGTCCGCGTCGACCGATTACGCGGATCGTTCCGACGAGCAAATCGCGTCGGGGATTCTCGATTCGATTCTCGAGGAAGCGAAACGGATCGTCGAGGACAAGATCGCGCGAACGTACCGCGAAGTCGACGCCGGATTAGTCCTCGCGCTGGGGTTTCCCGCGTCGCGCGGAGGCGCGTGTTATTGGGGCGCGGTCTTAGAGCGACTGTTCTAAAATATTTTTAAACAAATTTTTCTTAATGCTTGATTCGTATTTTTTCGAATGAATCAAGCCTTTTTCTTTTTTGTCTCTGAAAATAATTGAACAAAATTTCAAAAAAGCTCTTCTAAAACGACAAGATCGCGCTATTATCGTAACAGAAAATAAATATTGAGAATGAAAATGAAAACGACGCTCGAAATTATCGCCGACGTCGTCGATATGGAGGAACGTCGACTATTGGGAAAAGCGCGTTTGTCGGAAGCGCCGGATTGAACGTTTCGCCGCCGTTTCAGCGTTTGGAAAGGAGCCGATCATGAGCCTCGCGACTTATCGACCAACGTCGGCTCAACTTGCTCTTCGCAAATTGATACGCGATAAAACGCGCGTTCTGGCTTACGGCGGGTCGCGATCCGGAAAAACGTTTGAATTTTGCCGGGCGATGATCGCGATCGCGCTTCGTTACGGCGGTCGTCACGCCGTTTTTCGACGCTATTTCAACTCGGCGAAGAATTCGGCGTTTAACGACACGTTCCCCAAAGTTCTCGGCTTATGTTTTCCGCAACTTGCGTACAAGCGGAACTTAAACGAAACGAGAATCTTTCTTCCCGCGTCGAACGCCGAGTTTTGGTTTGTCGGTCTCGACGACTGGCGTCGCGCGGAAAAGATTCTCGGGCTCGAATTTTCGACCGTCTATTTTAACGAGTGTTCCGAAATCGCGTACGAGTCGGTGGAACTCGCGCTTACGAGACTCGCGGAACTACGAACGGATTCGGAAGGCAAGTTGCTTCGCAACCGCGCGTTTTTCGACTGCAATCCTCCCGGCAAATCGCATTGGACCCACCGGCTGTTTATCGAGGGACTCGATCCGCGAACGCGCGTCAAATTACCCGATTTTGAAAATTACGGATCCATTCAAATCAATCCCGACTCGAACGTCGCGAATTTGCCGAAAGGTTACGTCGAGTCGACGCTTGGCTCCGGATCCGAACAGATGAAGAGACGTTTTTTATACGGCGAGTTTTCCAACGACGTCGCCAACGCGCTTTGGAAGCAAAGCTGGATCGACCGGTCTCGCGTCGTCGACGCCCCTCCGGTTCTCGACAGAATCGTCGTGGGCGTCGACCCAGCCGTCACCGCGAGCGAATCGTCCGACCGAACCGGAATCGTCGTCGTCGGACGCCGGCTTGAAAAAGACGGACGCGACCATTTTTACGTGCTTGGCGACAGGTCGATTTGCGCGCCTCCCGAACGTTGGTCGCTCGAGGCGGTCGAAGCTTTTCACTGCTGGAACGCCGACTGCGTCGTCGTGGAAACGAACCAGGGGGGCGATTTGCTCGCGAACGTCATGCGTCAGATCGATCCGAATTTGCCGATCAAACGCGTTCGCACGACGAGGGGCAAAATCGTCCGCGCCGAGCCTGCCGCCGTGCCCTACGAACAGGGACGAGCGCACCATGTGGGGGTCTTTCGAGAACTTGAAGAGGAAATGACTTGTTTCGTTCCCGGCTCGACGCTCGAACGATCCGACGACCGCGTCGACGCGCTCGTTTGGGCGTTCGCCGCGCTTTCGGAATACGGCGGGGATTGCGTCGGCGGAATGTTGTCTTTTTGATTGTTTTATCGGTCTATTCGGCGGTTCCGAGCCTTGCGCGCGACGCGTTTGGCTTAGTCGGAGTCGTTCGTTCGATCGCCGATCGTCGGCGTCGCGCTTTTTTCCCAGGGAGGGGACGTTATGTCGAACAATAGTCGAATTTGCGAGGAAAGTCCGCTCCATTGGAGCGGCGTGACGGAATTTACGATCGGGTCGGACGAAGTGTCGCGCCATATTCCGCTGTTGAAACGAATGATCAAATTGTACGGATACGGCTCCGCGCTGAGTTACGACGAGAAGTTTTCCGCCGGACTTGTCGGAATCGCGCTGGCTTTGGAAAAATACGATCCGAACAGGAACGTCAAACGCTCTTACTGGATTTCGTACCAGATCGACAGGGCGATCCGAACCGAAGCGCGTCGCGCGGCGAGTCAAACGCGCCTGTTCGCGACGCCCGACGGGGACGACGCGTTCGATCCGATCGACGAAAAAAGCCTGTCGGAACTCGATTCTCAAGAGGACGAGCGCGAACGCGAGCGGTTGTCGAGGATCGCGTTTGAAGTCGTTCGGACGCTTCCTCCGAGGGAGCGGTCGATCGTGACAAAGTTGTTCCTCGAAGGAAAGACTCAGAGCGAAGTCGCCGTTGAAGAAGGCGTCGCGCAGTCGTGGATTAGTCGCGTCGCAAGATCCGCGTTGGGAAAGGTTAGAAGAGAGACGATTCGAAGAATGGAACGGCGGGAATCGTCGCGACAAGCGCTCTCGAAAGGAGTCCTATGAAAAACAAATTGTTCTGGAAAGGCGTTTTTATCGTTTGTTTCGGCGCGGCGTCCGCTGCGTTCGGACAGGAGTTTTCGTATCGTTCCGAATACGTCGTGGCGACGGGTTCCGACGCCGATCTGGTCGCGCGCGAGTGCGACGCGATCGTCAAGAAGCTCGAACGACGTTACGGAACGCCGAAGTATTGGCGCGTCTTTCCCGTGAGATTCGAGCCGGGCAAGGGGGGCCCCGTCGCCGGCTATACGGTCTATTCGAGACCGAACGTCGTCGAAGTCGCTATTTTTCAAACGCTTGAGGAGGCGCGCGGCGGAACGCTCGATCACGAGCTGACGCACGCGTTTTTCTTCTATCTGCTCAATAGCAATTTCGACTTGTTCTTCAACGAAGGACTCGCGCAAAACAGCGAACATCGGCGTCGCGAGAGTTTGAGACAAACGGTTTACCGGCGTTATTCGAACGGCGAGTTTTGGGATTTGGATCGGCTTTACGGTCGCGACAAATACGACGGCGGACTCCTGATCTACCACGAGGGATTCAGCGTCGTCGATTTCCTGATCGCGCGCGGCGGATCGCTTTGGATCGCCGCCTTTATGGACGAGCTGGTCAAAACCGACGACCTTGACCGAACGCTTTTACGATTTTACGGATACCGGAATATTCAAGAGCTTCAGACCGCGTGGACGCGATACGTGGAAACCGGACAAGACCGGTCGACCGTCGGCGCCGTGCGGTAGCGCGACGCGTCGCTCGGCGCGCGATTCCCTGGAAACGCAATTTTCAATCTTGACTCAGGAGTTACGTCTATGAAACGCAATATGCTGTTGACTTTAGTTTTAATAACGACGCTCGGTTCCGCGGTTCGCGCGCAGGACGAGGCGCGGCTGATCTATCCCGCGACCGACGCCGACGCGAAGCTTGACGGCTGGACGCCCGCCAAAAGGGTTATTCCGCCCGCGCTGGAGAACGCGGAATACGATCCCGTCACCCCCATCGGACAGATACGCGGCGTCCTCGACGACCTGAACGCGGTCAAATCGCAAAACGTTTCGATTCTCGAAAAACTCGGCGCTTTGCGGATCGGGGAGAGCAAAGACGTTCTTCCGATTCTCGAACGCGGCGAGCGACGTCGGGACGCCATCGGCGCGAACGTCGACGCTTTGTTGCAGTCGTCGAAAACCGTCGGAACGAAAATCGACGACCTTCGCAAGACGACCGAAAACATTCGCGCGACGATCGAGGCGGCGCAAAAGACGGCGGCGAGCGTCGAAAGGATCAGAACGTCGCGACGGACCGATCACGCGGTCGCGGCGATTTTGGGGCTGGTTCTTATCCAGCTGGTTTGGAAAGCGTGGGCGACGATCGCCGCCAAAGTTCGCGCGCGAGCCGATCGCTGGCGGGAAATGGCGGCCGCCTGCGAATTGGCGAGAAAACAACTTGCGGAAGCGCGCGACGCCGCGGAAGGATCGAAATCTAACGTCTGACTGTAAAAACGGGAAAAAACGATGATTCAAGTTGATAATTCCGGAAACGGCGACCGCGTTCTGTTGTGCTGTTTATTTGGGGATAATCTTGGCGAGACGTCGCGCGACGTCTTCGAAAACGTCGTTTCCGACGTCTTTGCGTCGCAAGGGTTGGAACGGTTCGACGGCGGAGTCTATTCGCTGGAGATTGGCGGAAGAAAAACGGTCGGCGTCGTTTTGCGTTCCGGGGAATGGTCGAGAAAAACGACGATGATCGTTCGTTCGGCGGAAACGCTGCTCGTCGGCGTTTGCTTCCACAGCGAGCCCGAGCCGCGAACGGTCGACGCGACGGATTTAACCGACGCGATTTCCGAAGGCGCGGAGGTCGGCGAGGAACGACCGTCGATTCCGCGACTGGTTTGCGCCGCGCTCAAGGAGCGGTTTCCCGACGGTTCCGAAGCCGCGTCCGTTTTTACGGTTCCTCGCTCCGCGACCGAGTTTGCGTTGGAAATAGAATGAACGAGTCGTTTTGAATCGACGTTTTATCCGTTGTTTTCGGCGTTTTTGCGCTCCGATCGTTTTTTGAGAGATGAGTAATGGCGAATATTTTAGTGACATCCACCGCCGACAGCGGCGCGGGCTCGTTGCGACAAGCGTTGGCGGACGCGAGTTCCGGAGACAAAATAGTCTTCGACGCGACCGCTTTTCCCGAAGAAACGGAGACGACGATTTATCTTTCGTCGCAATTGACGCTTCCCGATTTGTCCGAGTTGGAAATCGACGGCGGAACGACCTGGACGGTTCCCTACGTCTGGCGCTGCGTCGAAGGCGTCGCGACGAGGGTTTTTATCGACGACAATAATCCCGCGCGGACGGGCGAGACCGTTTTGCGACGGCTTAAGACGCGCGTTGTCTTAGATAGACAGGAATTGGGACGCGTCGTCTACGGCAACGGGTTTGGCGCGATCGCGCTTAGAGGGTTGACGTTTCGCAACGGGAAGGGACTGAATTCGTCGGGAATCGGCGCCGGAATCTATCTCAACGGAACGTCTGAAAACGCGCTGGACTCTTGCGTTTTCGAAGATTGTTCCTCCGTCGCCAACGGCGCGGGCGTTTACGCCGCCGATACGGCGGACGTCGATATAGCTAACAGTTTCTTCGAAAATTGCGCGTCGACGGGCGCGGCGGTCGGCGGCTCCGTCGCGCTTTTCGGAACGAACGAAGCGGCGTTGGAAAATTGCGTTTTCGACGGTTGTCGGGCGGCGGGCTACGGTGGCGCGATTCACGTCGCGGGCTCGTCGACTTGCGGGGTCGCGCGTTGCGATTTTAATTACTGCTCGTCCGACGCCGGAGGCGGCGCGGCGCAAGTTTTTACGAACGCCGCTTTTAGCGATTGCGTCTTTAACGGTTGTTCGTCGACGGCAATCGCCGCTTCGGCGGGCGGCGCGATAAGAAGCGCGGGCGGCGCTCTTTCCTTCTCCGTTTGTACTTTTAATCAATGCGAAGCGCCTTATGGCGACGCGCTTTACGGCGTTAGCGATACGGTCGCTTCTTTCAGTCGCTGTCTTTTTATTGGTAAGAGCGGGTCTCGTCGCGGCTTTATCTGCGACGCGTCGGCGACGCCTAATTTGGCGATAACGCTTACTAATTGCGTCGCTTACGGAAACGGAGCGGGGTCGACTTACGCGTCGGTCGTTAATCTGTTCGCGTCGACTTCGACGGCGACCGTCAGATATTGCACTTTCGGCGACAACTTGTCCGGAGTCGGCGAGTTCCGACCGGTCGACGCGTCGAAGATCACGCTTGTCGATTCGTTGATTGGTATGAACGTCGATTTTGCGAACGTCGGCTTCGTCGACGCCGCTAACGACGACTTCCGGCTCGCGCTCGGCTCGCTTTATCTGAGGGGCGCGACGAGCCGTCAAGTCGGCGACGTCGATTATCTCGGCCATAGCCGCGAGAGCGACGGAGCGGTCGGCGCGTTCGAGGGGAGCTGGTTGGTCGTCAAATCGAACGAACGCAAAACGATCGACGCGGATATGATCGTCGACAGGCTTGTCGCGGAATCCGGTTCGGAACTCGCGTTTGACGGCGCGAATCGACGACTGTCCGCGCGCCTGGGTTCGACCCTTGGAACCGCGACCGTTCGCGCTCGCGAGACCGCGTATCTCGCCGTTCCCGATCCCTCTTCGCTGGACGACGCTTTCGTCATGGGAGTCGTCGTTTGCGCTTACGGAGCCGGGCTGACGTCGTTGAGCGCGTCGACGGTCGGCGCGACGGTCGCCTTGTCGTGGACGGCGACCGATTCGACGCGCGGCGTTTTGATCGAAAAAAAAGTCGACGGCGAATGGTCGGTTCTCGCCGACGTCGCGGGCGCGTCCGAACTGACCGCGACGGCTTCGGGCGGCGCGAACTATTACCGCGCCTACGACGGCGAAAACTTTTTGTATTGCGACGCTTGGTCGCCAATCGGCGTTCAATATCGGGTCGTTTCGATGTGGACGCCCGCCGAAAGAACGACTCAGAATTGGGAGGCAGTCGTGCAAAACGTAACGACTTCGGAAAAAGTAATGACGGGACAGGGAATCACGATTCTTGCGCGCCTTTACGACGCGTTCGACGAGAGCGTTCCGCTGCTCAACGACGGAACCAACGTCGCGTCCGTCCGCTACACCTGTTTTTACTGTTCCAACGGACTCTTCGATCCGGTTAAAGAACCCGTTCCCGGACATACGGACGTCGACGCCGGTCGCGCCTGCGTTCTCGACGCGCTCAACGCGTCGGACGCCTGGACGCTCGACAACGTCGGGTATAATTTCGCCCTCACCCCGAACGTGAGAGACGCGCCCCTTTTTGAAAAAGAGGGGAATTATCAAATCAAGGTCGTCGTCTCGCTTCGCGAAGGAAACCCCGTCGTCTTTTATTCCCCGATCGTCGTCGCCGATCGATAACCTTGTCGAAGAGGAATTTGAAACGAAATGAACGAGAAACGAACTCGATTCGCGCCGTTTGACGACGCGATAAGAACGCGATTCGAAGAACCGGAATTCAACGTCGCCGGCGAACCCGCGCGGAATCCTTGGGAACGCGCGATTTCTCGAGCCGACGCGTCGGACCGCGAACCGTCGCTCGCCGCCGTCGAACGCGCGTTGCGCGAGTCGCTCGACGCGATCCTTCAGCGCGAACGCGCGACGGTACTGGAAGCCGACTGGAGATAGAAGGGAACGACATGGGTTGGAGACTTTTGCGTCGGATTGAAAAAGGAGGACGCGCGGACGAGAATTACGAAAAAGACGTCGACGAGATTTACGAACTCGATTCGGCGGACGATTTTAACGCGTTTCTCGTAACGCGAAAGAAAAAGGGCGGCGCCGTCGTCGAACGACGCGGCGGGCTAACGTTTTATTTCACGGTCGAATCGATCGAGATCAAACGCCGTCCTCCAATGGCGAACGGACGCGTTCAAGTCCTGGCGTCCATGACGCTCGCGCTCCTCAAACAGAGCGAGACGCTGATCGCGCCTTGGGAACTCGCGCCCTACGATTTTCAGGCGAGCGCCGCGTTGGTCGAGGAAACGACGACGCGGTTCTATCCCGGCGTCGGCGACCTGGTCTATCCGAAAGGACGTTTCACGCCCAGCGCGTTCGTCAACACGGCGGGAACGGCTTTGCGCGGAAAAACGACGTATTCCATCGCGAAATTCGCGTTTTCGTACAACGCGCCCGCCGATTCCTTCGATTCGAGATTTGTCTGGGCGCCGTTGGGCAAGATCAATCTTTTTTCGACGACCGTTTGCGGAATAACGTTTCCTCCGCGCTCGCTGAGACTCGAATCGCTCAACGCGACGTTGGACTCCGAGAAAGTGGAAACGTTTGACGAACAAGGCGAAAGAACGACCGTTTTATGGAAATTCTTTCGAATCGACGTCACGTTCGCGGCGAATCCGCGCTCGTTCGACCAACTCTACGCGAACGTCGGAACGTGCGTCAATATCGACGGGGTTTTGTGCAGATTGTGGCGTTGGACGGATCCGAACTCCAATCGTTCGGTCGTCGGAACGTATTACGAATACCTTGTTTCCGGCGCGAACGACGGAGAGCGTCTTACGGAAAACGCGCCGTTGCGCGCCGACGGTCGCGGCGTCTCGCCCGTCGACGCCTATCGCGTCGGCTCCCCTTACGAACCGGTCGATTTTTCAGAACTCAGATTGCCGACCGCCCCTCCGTCGCGGTGGAATATCGCCGACTGGGACGACGTTTAGTTAAGGAAAGACGAAGTGAGAAAATTCAAAATATCGCGTCGAATCGCGGAAAAGATCGTCGAAACCGGAACGATTCCGAAATACGCGTTTTCGCAGGAGTTCGAAAGACCCGAGCCCGACGACTATTTCCGATTCGACCTGCGCCCCGCGCGACTGCAAACGGCGTGGAGGCGCAACGACTCCAACGTCTGGACGGCGACCGCGTGTTTTATCGTCAACGACCGCGTCGACGAGAGCTTTACGTTCGACGTCTACGCGCCTCTGGCGACGTCGGAACCGCAAGGGGTTCCGCGCGTCGAACGTTTTTTTGTCGTCTGGCGCGGACGCTGGGAATCGACGCTCGGAACGTTCGTCGTTCCGCGTTATACGGGCGGCGACCATATTCAAGTCTCCGGCGCGGCGGGACCGAACGGCTATGAGATCGACAACAAAGGCGTCTGCCAGGTCAAACTGGTCGCTCGCGGCGTCGCCGACTCGTATTCGGATACCGGAACTTTTTATTTAAGCGGGACTTATTTCAAGTGGATTTCCTCGACGCTGGACATAGTCGGCAAGAAGGAACTGCAACTGAAAACGAGACGCAAGAGAGTCGTGACGGGCGTTTCGCAAAACGCCGACGGGACGCTCGACGTGTCGACCGAGGAAATCGTCGTGTTAAACGAGTCGTAACGCGACGTCACTTGACTCCGTAGTACTCGCGATACCAATCGACGAACCGCTTCATTCCCGTCTGCAAATCAACTTGGGGCTTGAACCCGAAATCGGCGGCCAGGTCGTCGACGTCGGCGTACGTTTGATAGACGTCGCCCGGTTGCATCGGCAGAAATTCTTTTTTCGCTTTTTTTCCGACGAGGCGCTCCAACGTTTCGTTAAGATCCATGAGCTTTTCAGGGCGATTGGCGCCAATGTTGTACACTTTGGCGCGATCGCCTTTCGCGTTTGGCTCGGGCGGCTTGCGCAGGACGTTTTCTATTCCCTGAACGATATCGTCGACGTAAGTGAAATCGCGGAGCATATCGCCGTTGTTGTAGATCTGGATCGGCTCGTCGTCGAACATCTTGCGCGTGAAGATAAACGCGGCCATATCCGGACGCCCGTAAGGACCGTAAACGGTGAAGAATCGCAGTCCCGTGCAGGGAATTCCGTACAGGTGCGCGTAAGAGTACGCGAAGAGTTCGTTCGACTTCTTCGTCGCCGCGTAGAGAGAAATCGGTTCGTCGACGCGGTCGTCGGTGGAAAACGGCGTCTTTTGCTGATTGCCGTAGACCGAGGAACTCGACGCGTAGACCAGATGCGCGACTTTTGAATGACGACACGCTTCTAAAATATTAAAAAAGCCGACGATATTCGAATCGACGTACGCTTTGGGATTTGTGATCGAATAGCGCACGCCAGCCTGGGCGCCGAGATTGACGACGACGTTCGGCCGATATTGCTCGAAAAGCGCGCCGACGTCGCTCGCGTTGGCCAGATCGCCTTTGACAAACGTAAAACTGGAAAACGCTTCGAGTTCCTTAAGCCGCGCGCGTTTCAAATTGACGTCGTAGTAGTCGTTAATATTGTCGAAGCCGACGACGCTCGCGCCTTGCGACGCCAGTTTTTTCGCGAGGTGATACCCGATAAACCCCGCCGCGCCCGTGATTAAATAGCTCTGATTCAGGTCGACCGATCCGCTTTGTTCGCTCATTGTTTTTTCCGTGTTCTAAACGCGTTTATTCTTTGAAGCCTCGATATTCCGCCGAAATCTTATTATAGCTCTCCAAATTGCCGACGTCAAACCGTTTGCCCGGCATTTCCATGGCGCGGACTTCTTCGTTCGCGCAGACCCAGGCGGCGAGACTTCCGGGCGCGTCGTATCCGCAACCTCGTTCGAGCGCTCCGCGAATTTTTGCCGCCGTCATGCCGCGATAGGCGTAAAACGGGGGAACGCACCAGTTGGATTTCGGATTCTCGGGTTTTTCGACCATCGACAGGACGAGATCGTTCTCCCCAAGTTCCAACACTCCGCATTTGCGCAGCCGATTAACGTCGGGTTCGTAATAGCGCATGATCGCGCTTCCGTCGACGCGCGCAAAGTAGTCCAAAAATGTCGCGAGCGAGAAGTCGAGAACGTTGTCGCCCGCGAGAACGAGAAGGTCGCCCGAGAGTTTCGCCTTTTCGATCGCGAAAAGAACGTCGTTGACGGCTCCGACGCGCGTCTCGTTCGACGTCGAGCCGTCGTCGAGAACGTCGATCGGCGCTTTGGTCGGAATAAGTCCGTCTTTTCCCAACGCTTTGTCTTCGCGCCATTTATAAAAGCAGTCGGCGAATTTCCCGTTGGAGACGACGACGAAGCGTTCGATTTTACCGAAGCGGTCGGCGTCGTCGATCAGCCAGTCGACGATCGTTTTTTCGCCGACTTTAAGGAGCGGTTTGGGGAAATTCTCGGTAAGCGGATAGAGCCTGGTGGCGTACCCCGCCGCTAAAACAACGCAGTTCATCGTCGCGCCTCCTTAAAGTTCGACGCCGTCGGACGTCTGACAAAAGTGGATCGAGAATTTGCCGGTAAGATTCGGAAACGCGCGCAAATATTCTTCCGTCGCTTTTCGAGAGATCGAGTCGCGTTTGGAAGGATCGACGAGCGCCATGCAGCACCCTTTGAACCCCGCGCCGCTGAATCGTCCGCCGTACACGCCGTCGGCGTCGAGCATAATTTCGTAGAGCGCGCGAAGTTCTTCGGAACCCGTCTCGTAGTTGTGAATCGAGCTGTAGCCGCTCTCGAAGATCAGTTTGCCGAATTTCTCAAGATTGCCCTGGCGCCAGTATTCGACGCCCTGTTTGACGCGCGCGACTTCGTCGTAGTAATGACGCGCGCGCTTGCGCCAGTTTTCAGGCAGACGGTCGGCGTATTTCTCGAAAACGGCCAGCGGCACTTCTCTTAGCCGCGTGTCTTCAAATTTCCCGTAATCCATATCGGACCAGCCTTTAAGCGCGTAAGCCGCCGCTTTGAGCTCGTCGACGCGGACGTTGAACGCCGACCCCGCGAGCGTTCGTTCGACTCCGCTGAAAAATATCGCGATTTCAAAGGGAGGCGTTTTCGGACCGGGCGCGACGAGCTCGTATTTGTCGGTTTTCGTGTCCAGAAAGAGCAATTTGTCTTTTTGAGAATAGACTTCGCAACTTTGGTCGAGTTTCCCGACTTTGACCCCGACGTAGCGCGTCTCGGCGTCGAGCGCGATTTCGATCATATCGGCGCGCGAAACGCGAATTTCATTGACGTCGCACAGGGCGGCGAGAAACGCGATTATGACCGCCGCCGACGACGAGAGCCCCCCGATTGGCAACGAGCCTTCGATAACGCAGTTGAGCCCGCGCTTGAGTTCAAATCGGCGTTCGAGCGCCCAAGTCGCGCCGCGAAGATAGTCCGCCCAATCGCGTCGAGGCGTCGGGACGCGACCGATATGAAACGATTGTTCCTTCTCGAAGTTCAGGCTTCTGAGCCTGACGACGCCGGCGGTCGGCGCGTAGACGATCGTGATCCCTTTGTCGATCGCGAACCCGGAAATAAGCCCGTGCTGATGATCGACGTGCGCCCCCAGCGGGCAGACGCGATACGGACAAAACGATTCGCGCGCTGACAAATTCTTTTTTCCTTTGCCGTAATGCTTCATAAATTCGTCGCGCGCGTTCATTTCAGGCTCCGTTTCTTGAGTTTTTAAGGATTGTTTTTCTGTTGACGGGCGCTAACCGTTATTAAAATTTCACCGTATTATATGTTTTTTGATATTGTTTTGTAGTAAAAAATGTTAATTTTTTTGAAAATTTCTTAGGATTTTTTGAGGTTTTATATTAGTTTTGATAAAAATTTGAGAGAATTATTGACGTTTTTTTGAAAAAATTCAATTGTTTTGTCGTCGCTTTGTTGAAAACGAGCCTGATGTCCAAAAGGAATTCTCTATTTTTTCGAACGTTTTTTCCGACGTTCGTTGCGCTCCTCGGGCAAGGATGATAAAATGACGTCGAAAAAAGGCGTCGTTTTGACGTCGACGAGCGGTTTTTTAGAAGGAAACAATGATGGATTTCTTGTTGTTCGCGCAGGAGACGACGGACGCCGTCGCTTCCGGCTCAACGAGCTTTCAGCCAATAGATGCGAGCGAATTATTGTACGGGTCTTTAAAAACGGCGTTTAGTATCCTTAAACCCTTAATTATCGTTATGATACTCATCGCCGCGGCCAAAGTTTTGTGGGCAGTATTTGCGCGCAAGTCCAAATCGCGCGGTTCGAGGCGCGGCTGGAGCGCGCGCGGGGACGAGTTCGACGGCGCGCCCGTCGGCGATTACGCTTATTCCCGCAAGCCGGTAATGACTCCTACCGAGCGCGATTTTTTTGAAAGGCTATACGGAGCCGCGAGGGCAAATTACTGGCTCTTTGCCAAAGTTTCGCTTCATGACGTCGTTAGAAACAACGAACGCGCCGGATGGTCGAAGATTTCTCAAAAACACCTCGATTTTGTTTTATGCGATCCGCGCGACGCGAGCGTTGTTCTCGCGATCGAGTTGGACGATTGGACGCATAACAGAGCGAGCGCGCAAAAACGCGACGCTCAAAAGGACGACGTCCTCGAATCGGCGGGGATTCCGCTTTTGCGCGTTAAAGTCGGAAACGCCGACGAGGCGATGGCCGCCGTGAGAAATAAGCTGAATGAAATCCGTCGCGGAGCGTAGCCGCGCGCCGTCGGCGAAAGACGACGGAGGCCGAGCGAAGCGAAACGCCGCCGCGTCGCGTTCAGAACCAACGTCGGAACCAAACCCGGCGCGAAGCGCCGCGAGCCGTCGGCGATAAGCCGAAGGAAATCGTCGAATCGCTATTTGGCGGTCTTGTCGGTATTATCGAGTCGAAATATTCGCTTTTCGTTTTTCCAGTCAAAAGAGGCGGAAGTCCCGCTTGAACGGGGGCGAGCGTTCCGGCACAGGTTACACGACTTCGACGCGTCGCGTCGGCGAACTGGAAAGCGGCGAAGTCCGCGATCTTCGCGCGATTCGTATTCGACGCTCGGGACGTTTGAAATGATGAACTTGCGCAACTTTTTTACGAGGAAAAGAATGGCGTCTTTCTCAAAATTTATCGGTCGGTTTTCAGGGGCGTCGACGCGAGCGGCGGGCGAAAGACGCGTCGTGACGGTTAACGGGGTGGAGGTCGCGTTCCGCTGGTGCCCGCCCGGGACGTTTAAGATGGGGAGTCCCGAGGGCGAAGCGGAAAGAGACGACGATGAAACGTTGCACGAAGTCGAGTTGACGCGCGGCTTCTGGCTTGCGGAGACGGAGA